>CAKRCJ010000191.1 GCA_934307185.1 uncultured Roseburia sp. | reverse complement strand
CAATGCCCCTTTTGTCATATCAAGTTCTCCTGCTATCTGGCTGACTGAGACAGCCTCATAACCATCTCTGGCGAACAAATGCAGTGCTACAATTAATATTTCCTCTTTCCTATTACCCATGCACATTTCCTCCAAAATAAATAAACGACCGTTTACACTTTGATAATAGTAAACGGTCGTTTATTTGTCAAGACTTTTCTTTTTGCTTATAGGATTGTTTCATAAAGCAAACCTAGCTAATTTGTGATCGTCTTGCCGGTCATTTTGTCAAAGACATGCAGTTTATCAAGGTCAACTGCCAGACGGATCTGGTCACCCGGCTTTATATTCACATCTGCTTCAATTTTTGCCACGATACGCTTCTCTTTTCCCGGCTGTCTGACATAAACAATTGCTTCTGAACCAAGCATTTCATAAACATCTACTTCCCCGGAAATCGCAACCGGGACCTCTTCCTCTTTTACGATCCGAAGATGCTCCGGACGGATTCCGACTACGACTCCCTTTCCTGCCACATCTGCTCTTTCCTGGGCATTCCTTACTTTTTCTTTTGTAAGCGGAAGTGCCAGACCGTCAACCGTACGGATGCCAAGCTGTTTATTTTTATATTCGAATACGCCTTCTATAAAATTCATAGGCGGTGTTCCGATAAAGCCTGCCACAAACTGATTTGCCGGATAACGGAAGAGATTCTGCGGAGTATCTACCTGCTGGATCACACCATCTTTCATGACTACAATCCTAGTTCCTAATGTCATTGCCTCTGTCTGATCATGCGTTACATAAATAAACGTACTTTCCAGACGGTGATGAAGACTGGCGATTTCCACTCTCATCTGACCTCTTAATTTTGCATCCAGATTCGACAATGGTTCATCCATCAAAAAGACCTTCGGATTGCGGACAATCGCACGTCCCATGGCAACTCTCTGCTTCTGACCGCCTGATAATTGCCCCGGTTTTCGGTCAAGTACCTCTTCAAGTCCAAGGATACTCGCTGCTTCCTGCACTTTCTGCTCGATCACTGCTTTTTTCTCCCTGCGGATTTTCAAGCTGTACGCAATGTTTTTCCGGACTGTCATATGCGGATATAATGCATAATTCTGGAAAACCATTGCAATATCCCGGTCACTGGCATTGACATCATTCATCTTTACACCGTCAATATACAGTTCTCCACCGGTGATCTCCTCTAATCCTGCAATCATTCGAAGGGTTGTCGACTTGCCACAGCCGGATGGTCCTACAAATATAATAAATTCTTTATCTTTAATTTTTAGGTTAAAATCTTTTACAGCTTCAAATCCGTTTTCATAGCTTTTACATACATGCTTTAATTCAATTTCTGCCATTGTTTTCTCCTTTTTTTCTTTCCAGCCATTCAGGTAGTTCTGCAATAGAATCTATCAGATCATCAGCCATGTGTTCCATATCCTTTTTGCGCCCTATTCCACTTAAGACGCCGAGTGCAAATGCATGACCGTTATGTGCAAATCTCATATCATTCGGGGTATCTCCCACAACCAAAATTTCTTCCGGGTGGATTTTCCATGTTCTTGCTGCCAGCTCGATCAATGTTCCATCTGGCTTTACCGGCATAATTCCGTCATCAGCACCCCAAAAAGACACATATTCTTCCGCCTGAAACCGACTTATACAGACTTTTGCTGATTGGCTTGTATCTGTTGTGGCAAGCCCCACAAAAAGATGATATTGTTCTGTCAATATCCGAAACAGCTTTTTTACGTCCGTAAAAACCGGATATTCTGTTCGTTTCTCTACAACTTCTTTGTAAAATTCTGTTTCTACCCTGCTAAGGAGCATTATCTTTTCCGGCACTGGTTCTATATGTTTTTCTTTCATAAACTTCCATATAATCTCTGTGATTTCCCGGTAAGTCATCCATGCAAAGGCTCCCTCCGGATCAATTCTGGATTCATAAATGCCCAATTTCTCTAGCAATTCTTTTTTCAATAAATCTCTGTTTTCCAAAGGGCAGTCTGCCAGAAGCCGGTTCATCACCGGCTCTGCAGCAGTTCCCCATACTTCATAAAAATCAATCAGTGTTCCGTCTTTATCAAACAGAATTCCTTTTATCATTTTTTCCAATGTCCTTCTAAATAATTTTTAATCTCACCAAATCTTTTTTTCCATGCATAATCCGCTCTAAATGTTTTGAAAATATGCCGGTTCAAAATCATAAGTAACTGACAGCGTCAAACAATCAGAAGGGATCCAAAAGATCCCTTCCTGTACTTTTTCCGCTCCTTCTTGAATTTGAAAGAAAAGCGATTGTTTCATATTTATTTACCGAGTGCCTCGTCTAGTGCTGCCTGTGCTGTCTCCTGTGCTTCATCAAGCGCAGTCTGTGCATCAATTCCGTCGATCTCCACTTTGTCTGCTGCTACCTTCAATGCATCTTTAATTGCTCCGCTGGTAGGATCATATGGATATACGGTACCATGTGTCGCCTGTGCAAATGGAACAGCTGCCTGTGGATTTTCTGCTACATAAGCCTGGTAATCAGCATTGTCATTGATCTTCTGGTTTACAGCAACATAACCGGTAGACATTGTCCATTTTGCCTGACTTTCAGCATTGGTGAAATATTTGATAAACTCGAAAGCTCCCTGTTTTTCTTCATCAGAGGATCCTTCCAGAACGCTTAATGTCTTTGTCTCTGCCATCGGTGCTGAAGTTGTTTTGCTGCTCCATGCAGGCTGTTCCATTGCGGCTACAATATTGAAGTCCAGATCGGCCTGATCTCCTGAGGAACCAATATATCCACCTGCTTTTCCGCCGATGACATCATCAATGGTCTCGTACCAATATTCCCATCCCTGTCCGCCGGAATGAATCGCCATTGTTTTATCATCGTGTATCCATGTACGGAAAGATTCCCATACCTCAACCCATTCAGGTGTATTAATTGTAACCTGTGTCCCGTCATCACTGAAGATTTTTGCGCCATTGCTGAACGCAGCATCGATCATATTGTCAGCGCCCCACATTGGCTCCCAACCGTATTCATAATTACCGGTTGCCTTGATTTTTTCTGCTGCATCTGCCAGGTCTGCCCATGTCTTAATGTCTTCTGCTTTGATACCTGCTTCTTCAAATGCTGCTTTGTTATAATACATAACCTGTGTTGTTCCGTAAGCCGGAAGTCCGAATACAACGCCCTGATCATCTACGCCCTGATCGTAAAATACTTTCAGATAGTCATCTTTATTAAAATCTGTATCAGCATCAATGAGTGTCTGTAAATCTGCCATCAGTTTTTTGTCATCCAGGCTTCTTGCTGCTGACACATTCAAAAGTACAACATCCGGTGCTGCATTGCCTGCAATTCCTGCCTGCAGCTTCTGATAAGTTTCGTCATAATCTGCCTGTGTTACGGTGGATACATGATACTGGCTCTGTGATTCATTAAAACTGTCAACGATCTCCTGGATCACACCAACCGCTGTTTTTCCGCCGGAGTACCAGAATTCTACTTCTACCGGTGTACCTGCTGTATTTTCTGAGCTGGCAACAGTGCTTTCAGAGGAAGCTGCTGTTTCACTTTCTATGTTTTCCTGAGAGCTTCCGCAACCAGCCAGTGCTGCTGTCATCATCGCTGTTACTAACATCATACATACCATTTTCTTCTTCATTTTTCTTAATTCCTCCTAAGGGTAATTTTTACTGTGCAATATGCATCAGCCTTTCATACCGGTGTCGCCACCGATACCATTGATGAACCATTTTTGTGTAAACACGAACAGAACCAAAAGCGGCACTACGATCAGTGCACTGCCGGCCATTACCAGCGCCCATTCTGTTCCATAGGCACCTCCTTCGATAAAGAAACTCCGAAGTCCCTGGGACACCAAATATTTGGTGCTGTCATTTGTAACCAGGGATGGCCACATATAGTTGTTATATGCTGAAATAAAGCTCATCAAACCAAATGTAATAAAAGATGATTTTGTCATAGGACATACAATTTCCCACAATATACGGAAATGACTGGCGCGGTCCATTCTAGCCGCTTCGATCAGTCCCTTTGGAACCTGCATAAATGCCTGTCTCAATAAAAATATACCGAAAATACTGACGGTACTGGATACGACCAGTCCGGTCAATGTATTTAAAAGATTCCATTTTGACAAAATAATGTAGCTAGGGATATAGGTTGCCGCAACTGGCAGCATATAAGTTCCCATCACTATCATAAATAAGAGATTTCGTCCCCGAAATTCCAGAAATACCATGGCATACGCAAGCAATGCCCCTGTAAAAATCTGAAGTACAACGATAATTCCGGAAACAATCAGGCTGTTCCAAATATAC
Organism: uncultured Roseburia sp.; assembly: GCA_934307185.1. GTDB lineage: Bacteria > Bacillota > Clostridia > Lachnospirales > Lachnospiraceae > Roseburia. The sequence continues at coordinate 705 of CAKRCJ010000191.1, read as the reverse complement.
GATGGAAGCGGTGACTGAAACAGCACCGAACTAAAATTGCTCCACTGAGGGAAAGATGGGAAAAATACTCCCACATCCATAATCTCTGATTTTGTTTTCAGTGCACTTAAGATCATCCATAAGAACGGAAATGCCGTAAAAAGGCTGACCAATATGAGCACTGCATATTTCAGTACTTTTCCTGCCAGTGCCGCAGGAGAAGTTTGTTTTCTGTTCATAAGTTCCTCCTAGTAATGCACCCATTTTTTTGATGCCATAAACTGTACAAGAGATAAAAGAACCGTTATGAGAATCATAATTACCGCAACAGATGTAGCCTGTCCCATTTTAAATTCTTCAAATCCCAGCTGATAATACATATAAAGAAGTGTTCTGGTACTTCCGCTTGGTCCTCCCTGTGTTAAGATCTGAATCTGATCATAAGCCTGCAATGAGTTGACCATCGTAATGATCACCAGGAAAAAAGTTGTTGGTGAAATACTTGGAAGTGTCATATCAAAGAACTGACGCAATGGCTTTGCACCATCCAGACTGCTTGCTTCATAATATTCTGTCGGAACTTTTTCCAGCGCTGACAGATAAAAAATCATTGCATATCCAAGACTCTTCCATACCGTAACAACAATGACCGAAAGCATTGCTGTCTGGGAGCTGTTAATCCATTTCAATGCTGGCAGGCCAAAAATTCCAAGTACTGCATTGGCA
>CAKRCJ010000190.1 GCA_934307185.1 uncultured Roseburia sp. | reverse complement strand
CAGTATTCTTAGCGTGTGACATCTCCTGTTTTTGTTTTATGGCGAAAGGAGTAAAGGGTATGGCAAAATATGTAATGGCATTAGATGCCGGTACAACAAGCAATCGTTGTATTTTATTTAACGAAAAAGGGGAGATTTGTTCCATGGCACAGAAGGAGTTCCGCCAGTTTTTCCCGAATCCGGGCTGGGTGGAGCATGATGCCAACGAAATATGGTCATCCATGTTAGGTGTTTCTGTGGAAGCAATGAATATGATTGGTGCCACAGCCGCAGATATTGCAGCAATCGGTATCACAAACCAGCGTGAAACTTCCATTGTATGGAATAAGGAAACAGGGGAGCCAATCTACAATGCAATTGTATGGCAGTGCCGCAGAACATCGGATATTGCCGATGGTTTAAAGAAAAAAGGACTGGAAGAAACTTACCGGAAAAAAACGGGACTGATTATTGATGCTTATTTTTCCGCAACAAAGATTAAATGGATTTTAGATAATGTAAAAGGTGCAAGAGAGCTTGCAAACGAGGGAAAATTATTATTCGGTACAGTAGAGACATGGCTTATCTGGAAGTTTACAAAGGGTACTGTCCATGTGACTGATTATTCGAATGCGTCAAGAACGATGCTTTTTAACATTAATGACCTCTGCTGGGATAAAGAGATTTTGGAAGAACTGGACATTCCGGAAAACATGCTGCCAACACCGGTTCCGTCCAGTCAGATATATGGTTACACAGACCCTTCTTTTTTAGGGGACGAGATACCGATTGCCGGAGCAGCAGGTGATCAGCAGGCAGCGCTTTTCGGACAGACCTGCTTCCATGCGGGCGAAGCAAAGAATACATATGGAACCGGATGCTTCCTTTTAATGAATACAGGAGAAAAACCTGTTTTTTCAAAAAATGGTCTGGTAACGACAATTGCGTGGGGCTTGGACGGAAAAGTGAACTACGCACTGGAAGGCTCTATTTTCGTGGCAGGAGCGGCAATCCAGTGGCTTCGTGATAATATGAGATTAATTGACTCCTCTGCAGACTCCGAGTACATGGCAAAAAAAGTACATGGAACCCACGGCTGTTATGTCGTTCCGGCATTTACCGGACTTGGTGCACCGCACTGGGATCAGTATGCGAGAGGCACGATTGTCGGCATCACCAGAGGAACGAACAAAAACCACATTATCCGTGCAACATTAGAGTCGATTGACCTTCAGGTCTGCGATGTTATCGATGCAATGCGCGCAGATGCGGGCGTAGAGTTGAAGTCTTTGAAGGTAGACGGCGGCGCCAGTGCCAACAACTTTTTAATGCAGTTCCAGGCGGACATGATTAATGCCCCGGTAAAAAGACCAAGCTGCATAGAGACAACTGCAATGGGTGCTGCTTATCTTGCCGGACTTGCAGTTGGTTACTGGAAGAGCAAAGAAGATGTTATCAAAAATCAGAGCATCGACTGTGTATTTTCCCCACAGATGAGTGAGGAGGACCGTGCCGCAAAACGGAAAGGCTGGAATAAGGCAGTCAAATATGCTTACGGCTGGGCAAAAGATGAACCGGAAGAGGAAGAAGAATAATAATAAATTTCACGCTCTGCGGGAAATAGGATGAGGAGAAAAAAAGATATGTTTGAAAGCATAATGTTTACAAACATATCTTTTTTATATACTGGCAAAATATGGTTGATGTGGATATTTTTCAGAAATTGTTGGAAAACCTTTTATCGCCTGTAATAATGGAAAGCATTAGGCAGACTTATGGAAAAATTTTTTTCTGCCGGATTATGTAAAAAAGGTTGAAAAATGAAAACACTTATGATAAACTCATTACAATTTATACAGAGGAATATGTGAAGGACATGTACTCCACTGTCAGAAACAAAGGTACGTTTCGGAGCGGATAATTTATCCGGTTTGGCTGCCCGCATATTAGTTTGAGGCTGGAATTCACAGCCCAATGGAAAAAGGAAAAAACGGAAACGTTTTTTTTTTTGGGAAAAAAGATGAAAGGACAGGGAAACAAATGAAAGCTTTTTTGATACTCGAAGATGGAAATGTATTTACAGGAACCAGCATTGGCTCTACAAAAGAGGTAATCAGTGAAATCGTATTTAATACGTCAATGACTGGTTATTTAGAGGTTTTAACAGACCCTTCCTATGCAGGACAGGCAGTTGTTATGACTTATCCATTAATTGGAAATTATGGAATTACACCGGATATGGAGTCGAAAAAACCATGGCCGGACGGATATATCGTAAGGGAGTTATCCAGAATGCCAAGCAACTTCCGTTGTGAGGGAACCATTCAGGATTTTCTTACAAAAAATGATATTCCAGGAATTGCAGGAATTGATACACGTGCTCTTACCAAAATCTTACGTGAAAAAGGTACGATGAACGGAATGATTACAACAAATGAAAACTATAATATAGAAGAAATTATTCCGAAACTGAAAGCTTACACAACAGGAAACGTTGTGGATAAAGTAACCTGTGAGGAAAAACGAGTATTAAGCGGCGCAGGAAAACGTGTTGCACTCATGGATTTCGGCGCAAAAAATAATATTGCCCAGTCTTTAAATAAACGTGGCTGCGAAGTGACGATTTATCCGGCACACACAACAGCAGAAGAAATCTTAAGCACAAATCCAGACGGAATTATGTTAAGCAATGGACCTGGAGATCCGAAGGAATGCACGGACATCATTAAGGAAATTAGAAAACTTTATGAGTCGGATACTCCAATTTTTGCCATCTGCTTAGGTCATCAGTTAATGGCACTTGCAACAGGTGCAGATACCCACAAAATGAAATATGGACACCGTGGCGGAAACCACCCTGTCAAAGATTTAAAAACAAACCGTGTATATATTTCATCCCAAAATCATGGATACGTTGTTGATACAGACACTTTAGACCCGGACATTGCAAAACCGGCATTCGTAAATGTAAATGATGGCACAAACGAAGGACTTGAGTATGTCGGAAAGAACATCTTTACCGTACAGTTCCATCCGGAAGCATGCCCTGGACCACAGGACTCCGGTTATCTGTTTGACCGGTTTATTGAGATGATGTCATAATCTGACGAGAGCACTCAAGTGACGGAGAAAAAATGCGGATAGACAATTGCGAAATATAAAAGGAGAAATCATATGCCAAGAAATAAAGAGATAAAAAAAGTTTTAGTAATCGGTTCCGGTCCTATTGTTATCGGCCAGGCAGCAGAGTTTGACTATGCAGGTACACAGGCATGCCGTTCTTTGAAAGAGGAAGGCGTGGAGGTTGTGTTAGTTAACTCTAACCCGGCAACCATTATGACAGATAAAGAGATTGCAGATGAAGTTTATATCGAGCCGTTAACCGTAGATGTATTAGAAAAAATCATCGCAAAAGAAAAACCGGACAGCGTCCTTCCTACCTTAGGTGGACAGGCAGGCTTAAATCTTGGTATGGAGCTTGCAGAGCAGGGCATTCTTGATAAATATGGTGTAAAATTAATCGGTACGACTGCTGAGACAATCTTTAAGGCAGAGGACCGTCAGGCATTCAAGGACACCATGGAAAAAATCGGTGAGCCATGTGCGGCATCTTTAGTTGTAAACAATGTACAGGACGGTATTAAATTTACGAACACCATCGGTTATCCGGTTGTGCTTCGTCCGGCATTTACCCTCGGCGGAAGCGGCGGCGGTATTGCACACAACGAGCAGGAATTAGTAGATATTTTAACAAACGGTCTTCGTTTAAGCCGTGTCGGGGAAGTATTAGTAGAGCGTTGTATCGCCGGCTGGAAAGAGATTGAGTATGAAGTAATGCGTGATGCAAACGGAAACTGCATTACCGTATGTAATATGGAAAACATTGACCCGGTTGGTGTCCATACAGGAGACTCCATCGTCGTTGCTCCGTCCCAGACACTCGGAGATAAAGAGTATCAGATGCTTCGTACCTCTGCATTAAATATTATTTCCGAATTAAATATTACAGGTGGCTGTAACGTACAGTACGCCTTAAACCCGGACTCCTTTGAATACTGTGTTATCGAGGTAAACCCTCGTGTATCCCGTTCTTCTGCATTAGCTTCCAAAGCGACCGGATATCCAATTGCAAAAGTAGCAGCAAAAATTGCATTGGGCTACACCTTAGATGAAATTAAAAATGCAATCACCGGAAAAACATACGCAAGCTTTGAGCCAATGCTTGACTACTGTGTTGTAAAAATTCCAAGACTTCCGTTTGATAAATTTATTACAGCAAAAAGAACGCTTACCACACAGATGAAAGCGACCGGAGAGGTTATGAGTATCTGTAATAACTTTGAAGGTGCTTTAATGAAGGCAATCCGTTCGTTAGAGCAGCATGTTGACAGCCTGATGTCCTACGATTTTACCGATTTAAACGATGTGCAGTTAAGAGAACAGTTAGGTGTAGTGGATGACAGAAGAATTTGGGTCATCGCAGAAGCCCTGCGCCGTCATTTTTCTTATGATGAAATCCATGCCATCACAAAAATTGACAAATGGTTCATCGACAAACTTGCTATCATCGTGGAAATGGAAGAAACATTAAAGACACAGCCATTGACCGTTGAATTATTGAAGGAAGCAAAGCGTATCGAATTCCCGGACAACGTCATTGCGAAGCTTACCGGAAAAACGGAAGAAGAAATCCACGACATGCGTTATGCAAACGGCATTGTTGCCGCTTATAAAATGGTAGATACCTGTGCCGCTGAGTTTGAAGCTGCCACACCGTACTATTATTCCGTATTCGGAAGCGAGAATGAAGCTGAGGAAACACATCCTCAGAAAAAAGTACTTGTATTGGGCTCCGGTCCAATCCGTATCGGACAGGGTATCGAGTTCGATTACTGCTCCGTTCACAGCACCTGGGCATTTGCAAAAGAGGGCTGGGAGACAGTCATTGTAAATAATAACCCGGAGACCGTTTCCACTGACTTTGATATCGCAGATAAACTTTATTTTGAGCCTTTGACACCGGAAGATGTAGAGGCAATTGTGAAAATTGAAAAACCGGACGGAGC
>CAKRCJ010000189.1 GCA_934307185.1 uncultured Roseburia sp. | reverse complement strand
TGTCAATATCGTCTGCATAGCTTTTCCATATCTGCAAATTAAATGCTGTTTCATACGCGCCCACTGCAATTTCTTTTTCTTCTCTCACACCTTCTGTTAAAACTCCGGATGTATGTGTTGCAGCACTTCCTTCATTCCCGCTTCCGATTACAATTGACGTTTTCCAGTAATTTGCCATATCATCTAAATAAGTCTCAATAAGTGAGGTTCCGGAATGAGAGCCATAATTATTTCCAAAGCTTAAATTTAGTGCTGCAGGTTTTCCGTACTGCCTTGCACGTAATATGCAAAAATCCACCGATTTCATTAACTCCGTTGTCCTTGGAAAAGAATTTTCTTTTGGAATGCCAAGCTTTACAATAATTAACTCACTTTCATACGCAACACCACGGTATCTGCCCGCAGAAGCTCTTCCATTTCCTGCCGCAATTCCTGCCACATGGGTGCCATATCGCTAGCACAACATTAGAAATTCCAATGAATAATGATTTCCTGCTCATCTGTTTCTTTGTTTCTTTCTCCAATTTCAATATATTCAATAAAGTCATTTACGATTTCATGGGTGAGTTTTGAATAGTCAGTGTATTTTTGAATAATCTCTAATACATCAGCTTTAGCCTCAACTGTGTGTTCTAATTTTTCTATGTCAGCTATCATTTTTTGTTTTTTATCCTTTGCGATTTGAAGTTCATCTTCAAAGTCTCCCTTCAACTGGAAAAACATATCATCATCAATTTTCTGACTTACCCTATCAAGATATAATGCTTTAACAGATTTAGAAATATTTTCAATGTTTGACTCTAGCTTTTTTAATTCTTTTTTTTTATTCTGCAATATTTCTTTATTTTTTGAGTTTGAAATAACATTCAAAAAGCTGTTCAACTTAGTTTTATCATCAAAAGCATATTTTACTATTTCCTGTATTCTCTCAAGCACAACGTTTTCAATGATTGAATATTTAATATTATGAGAAGTGCATTCTTTATTTCTGGATTTATTTGCTAATTGACATCTCAAGTACCAGTCATGGTTTTTACCATGAGAACCTCCTGACCTTATCATCGTATGTTCACAGTCTTTGCAGCGAATTTTTCCTGCAAAAATATGTACTTTTTTATTATTTCCACATTGACTATCAACGCATATCCTTCTTTTAGAACGCAAATCAGCTACTTTACCAAACATTTCGTTACTTATAATTGGTTCATGATGTTCTTCGGTAACAAACCATTGTTCCTTCGGAACCTGAATAACCTTTTTATCCTTATAGCTTGCTTTTTTCGTTTTCCCCTGTGTAAGCCTTCCAATATAAACATCATCTGATAGTATTCTTTTCACAGTTGTTTCACTCCAAAGATTGTATTTTACGCCAAATTCATCTGATTTTGGATTTTTATAAGTCAACCCTTGTTTCTGTTTATATACTGTCGGATTTGGAATATTATCGTCTTCCAGTATATTACAAATAGCTTTCACACTATAACCTTCTAAGAAAAGTGAATATATTCTCTTTACAATGTTAGATGCGTACTCATCAATGATAAATTTGTATTTATCATTAGAGTCTTTCAAATATCCATACGGTGCATACCCGCCAAGAAATTGCCCTGCCTTCATCTTTTGATGAAATACCGCCCTAATATTATTTGATAAATCTTCACAATACCACTCATTCACAAGACCGTTAATCTGTCTTGACTTCTTATTTGCAGCATTCTGTGTGTCAACTCCATCAACAACACCTATAAATCTTATTCCCATTAATGGAAAGTCATGGTGCAGATACTTTTCCATATGCTCCATATTTCTTGTAAATCGGGATTGGCTTTTCGCAATTACAATGTTAAATTTTCCAAGTTTAGCATCATGAAGTAGTCTATCAAAATCCGGTCGGTCATCATAAAGACCAGAATAATCATCATCTGAATAGACATCCACGACCTGAATATCATGATTGACTGCATAATCCATAAGCAACAATCTCTGATTTATAATACTCTCACTGTCATCTCCTTTGTTTATTTTATCAATATCCTCTTTGCTCAATCTTAAATATAAAGCTGCTTTATCCATTTTTACCTCCATATAGATAAAGCAAGTAAACAATCTTATTTTATGACACTTTTGTCAAAATATCAATTTTCTACCTGCCTTATATGTATTACTTTTTTCTAATAATCTGATTTTTTATTATCTCTATAATTTTTTCTTCTCTTTCCTTTTTATCCTTTGTTTTATATACATCTTTTACGATGTATTTCACATTTATCACCCACTTTCTCATACATTCTATAAGTGTTTGTTTGTACTTTATTACAATATCTTTTATGCTGCTAAATTTGCCTGCATCCGGTCTAATTCTATATCATCACAAATGTAATATTTAATCGTCACGTCAGTGCTGCTGTGTCCCAGACGCTTTGAAACGAAAAGTACATCCTTTGTTCTGCGGTATTCTCTGGATGCAAATGTCTTTCTGAACGAATGTACTGTTGTTTTGAATTTACAGCCTGCTGCATCTCCTATCTCTTTTGCCATCAGCTCAACACTCGCTTCACACATTGCACCTTTTCCACGCTTGCCAATGAATACTGCGCCCTCTGTCCGATTACTGATATACTGCTGCAGTGCCTGTTTACAACGTTCTGTCATAAAACACGTTCTCCACTGGCTTGTTTTCTCTCCCCAGATATGAATTTCTTTTTTGGAAAAATCTAAATTATCAATATCGAGATTTGCAATTTCTCCAACTCTTGGTCCTGCTGCCAACATTAATTCAAATAATGCTGTCAATCTGGTGTCGTGTGAAATTGCCATTGATGCCCTGACAATCTCCTCATCAGATAACCGCTGTTTTTGCTTCTGGGGAGCTTTGATTTTATCTATGTCTCTCGATACATCCACATCAATATGTTTCTTTTTATAAGCCCACAGGAAAAATGAGGACAAATACCGCTGCAAAGTTGAAGCATATGCCTTGCTGATTTTATCTTTATATTGTCGCAATGCTAAGTAATCCATAACATTCTGCCCAGTACATGTGTGATAATTCAGCCCCGTATCTTCAAAAAACTTTTTAAGAACACATATATACACATTAATAGTCCCTCTTTTTCTCCCGATTGCGGTGAGGTCTATAATATATCTTTTTAATATGTATTCATTGTCAAAAACATCTGTGGACGGCAATGTCTCACTGGCTGTCAGATTAATATCTATCAATTTCGCTGTAATTACCGTTTTCAAATGGTCTATTCCATCTGGTGTTAAATATCCGGTCATCTCGTAAACTACATCATTGACTAATTCTGATTTTGTCATAGCATAACTTCTCCTTGTCTTGTCTGGTAAAAGATGCTATACTTTTCTTAACCTTAAAAGTGTATAGCACTTTTAGGAGTCTGTGTCCCCCAACACAGGCTCTTTTTATTTTGCAGTTTCGTATATATGTTTAGAACGTTTGTTCTTTACTATGTATTTTTTTACCGGCTATGATAGCCGGTAATTTCTTTATTCAGTTTTTTCGTTAAAGTTCAGTTTAACTTTGTATTTGATACTATTTCTTTGACTTTTTCTTTGTAAAATTCTTCTGAAATATACTCTTCTCTACTAGGGAACTTACTATCTGTTAACACCGCATATGCCTCACTCCAACTTAGTCCTCCTCTTTCTGCCAATCTATCCAATGTCTGATAATGGTTTTTCAATGCCTGCTCTTCATGTGGTTTAATAATATCGTAGGGAATATATTCTTTTCCTTTTTGATTTGATATCAAAATCGGGAATTCTTTCATCTTATACCTCCACGTTCAGTTTAACTTGTTATATAATCAAATATATTCATTTGCTCTGGTTCCTTGGCTTTAATCACCAATGGCTTGCCTGTTATGAATTTGAACGATTTTAGCATTGCTTTTTCTCTTTTTTCATCAGTGTCCCAACTTGTCGGAAAAATAATATCTCCATTTGGAATATATGCTCCGGTCGTGTCACATTGTGCTTTTATATGTGCCAAATAGTTACTTGTCATAATAAAGTCAATATATGTCTTTCCGTCAGCATAATATACTCCGTTCGCATACCCGCGACCTTTTAGTGGGAAACCTTTATCTTTTACAAAGTCATCTTCTAAAAGAAAATCTGGTATTTCAATTTGATTTTTTGATTCACACTGGAATGTAGTGTAAAAATCTGTTAAGTTCCAGTAATCGTTCGTTGTAAAAAAATATGTATACTCCACTCCTCTTGACCATTTAAACCAACTTACCCCTTTAAATGGCAATTCTCTACCATTGCAGTATGCTTTTTCTCCAAAATTACAAGGAATTGGTATTTTCATGTATGCTTATTTTCCTCCACTAAATTCTAATTTATCTCACTAAATTCACTGTCTTTACAGATATACCGTTCATTTTCCCGGTTCTGAAATATTCTGCCGTGTCAAAAAACATAATGTAGCCATCATCTGTTCCTGTGTCATCACTTCCTGCTAATGCTATACTTACACCGTTTTTTATTAGTGTCTTTTTAAGTATCGTCAATGCCGCTCCTATCTCCTTTTTCGTTTCCTCTGTCATTTTTGCCTTATCCCCTTTCTTTTCCGTAAAACTCTATTTTATATTGAGTGTTTCAGCCATTTTCATTCTATATTCATAGTCTGCAACGGCTTTCTTAATGTCCTGTGCTCTGCGGTTTACTGCGTATTCTTTTAAATTATTTACAGCAATTCGCTTTGCCTTGCTTTGTTTTGGACTTTTCCCGCTCACAATATTATTTAATCCCTGGCGTGACAGTTCTGTTATCTCACACAGTTTTGAGACCGAAACACCAAATTGATTCGCAAATTCTTTCGCTTTCATATCATTTTTGTCCTTTCTTTTTACATTTTCGTCGTGTTTTGTAAACTCTAATTTAACTCACTAATACACCAAATCAATCCACCAATAAAGCCATGTAAAACACACATAAGTTCTTTTTTTCAGTGCATACTTTTTAGGCACTATTATAATTGTAGGTAAAACCGCAAATGTATTTTTATCCCATTTTACTTTCATTGCTTTATCT
>CAKRCJ010000188.1 GCA_934307185.1 uncultured Roseburia sp. | reverse complement strand
GTGAATGATAAAGCCCAGTTTTCCGAGTCAGATTTGAGTCTGAATAAAGGAAGCTGGGAACATTACTCTGATCTTGATTTTTTGAATAGGGTAGGACAAGCTGATGCACTGTTAGGCAAAGACTTGTTACCACAAAAATCACGTGGAGACATATCTTCAGTAAAACCTACTGGCTGGAAAAATAAAAAGATTGACTTTAATGGTCAATCGGATTATCTTTATAATAGGTCACATTTAATCGGTTTTCAATTGACTGGTCAGGATGCCAACGTAAAGAATCTTTTTACAGGTACACGGGCTCTAAATGCCAATTTTGAAAACGAAAAAAATTCGATGGTTTATTATGAAAATAAGGTTGCAACTTATATTAAGTCTACTGGACATCATGTTCGTTATCGAGTGACACCTATTTTTAAAAATGTTGAATTAGTTTGTCGTGGTATACGTATAGAAGCACAAAGTGTAGAGGATGATTCTCTATCTTTCGATGTCTACCTTTTTAACGTGCAACCAGGATATTCGATAAACTATTTAACTGGCACGTCAAGCAAGGAGTAATAAGGGGGAGTATATGGTAAATGACGTAAAAAGTATTAGGAAGAATTTTTATTTCACTGAAGAAAACAGTAAGAAATTGGATCTTATTGTGGACTATCTTCAAAATAAGTCGCACTTAGGAGAGGGAAGAAATGTCTCACAATCTATTATGATAATGATAGAATTTTTCTATTACTTTATGATTGAAACTGCTGATCCTTCGTTGAACTACCATCAACGTTTCACACAACTTACTGATAGACATCAATCAATGATTGATGAAGTGAAAAAAGAAAATCGTCAGCTTAAACGTCAACTTGATCAATTGACTTACTTAGCTCTTGCTAATTTCCATGCTGCAAACAATCCAAATTGGCAAGCAGAAGAATTGGAATCAGTTGAATCAAGTTATGATCTTGAGCAAAAGCAACTCTTGGATCGTATTGCTGAATTGATTAAAGAGGATAAAGACCGAGGGCAAACCCAAAAGCACTCACATAAATCCAACTAGAGGTAATTAATTATGAGTAGTCCAAATATTACTTTTATGCTTCAGTATACTGGTGCAAATAGCCAATTTGTAGACTACACAAACCGTAAAGAAGCAGTTGATATTCAGAACGAGATGAATGAAACTCAGAAGGAACTTTTGAAGGAACTTGGTCAGGAAAAAGTTGATCAAATTCTCTCAGATGTCCCTGAGCAGTCACTCAATTTCACTGAGTATATTAATTATATGAATCGTTCTTACGCTACTGAAAAGCAGACTAAAGAACTAACTGCTGTTTTCAATCAAGATAAGAATCATCTATCAGTAGATGAGGTCAATCAGCTGAAAAAAAATTTGGAGAGAGCCTATGAAAATGGCTCTCTTCTTTGGCAAGGTGTAGTATCATTTGATAATGAATTTTTGGCTGAACAAGGTTTATACGACTTAGCGACAGGTCAAGTCGATCAGGCAGCTATTAAGAATGTACTGAGGGAAGCAATGCCTCATCTCATCCAACGTGAGGGGCTTTCTGATGATGCTTTCTGGTGGGGGAATATTCACCTCAATACAGATAACATTCATATTCATTTTGGCTTGTCAGAACTTCACTCTAACCGTGAGAAAATCTTTTATCAACCGAGAGGAAGAATGGAGTATAAGGGTAACTTCTCACAGAAGTCTATTAAGGGCCTTAAAAGTGAAATTTTTCATGGCTTACTAAATGATCAAACGAGAAGCCAACTTTTGAGACAAGAGCAGGTCCTGGCCAACCTTAAAACAGATCTTCTAAAAAATGTTTTAGTAGATCATCAAGTGTCTCGGCCGGCTGAAAAAAAATTTTTGGAACAGGCTTATAATCACTTGCCTCAAGATAGACAGTGGTCCTTTAAGTCCAATGCCAAAGATTTTGCGGTTAGCAAATTCTTCATCAATCGCTATCTAGATAGTTATTTTGAGAACGAAGGCAAAGAAGTCTATCAAGATTTTTTATCTGAGACTAGAGACTTTCTAGAAAATTATAGGCAAGCCTATTCGGCTGAAAAAAATCAAGCTTACGAGAAAGTTAGATATGTTGATGGCCAAGCGGTCAAAACTGATGCTCATTCTAAAGGCTTTGATGTAGATAAACTGGTAAAGAAAAGGGAACAAGAGCTTAGAGAGCGTTTAGGAAACACGATTCTAAAGCAATTTAAGGAAGGTGTCCCAACATTACAGTCAGATTCAAATATAGAATCAAATTTACATCGCTTTAGTCCAGGTAATAGGAAGCGACTTTTAGAGCAGAATCCTGATATTTCAGTTGTAAATGACTCAAAAGCTTGGGAAAAACAAGGTTATAAAGTACGAGAAGGAGAGAAACCTTACACGATTTTAAAACCTATTTACCAGGAATACGATAAAGATGGTACTAGTAAGGGATCCATTATTGGTTATAATAAGGTTCCCGTTTATGATATCTCTCAAGTTGAATCAAATATCAACGATAAGCAGCTATCGATGAAAGACCTCTCTTATTTTTCAGCTGATCAACTTTCAGAATTGATTGATGCTGCTAGAAAAAAAGAAGATTTGTCTGAGAAGGAACGTAAGGAACTTGGTCTATACAGATATGCATTGCTTCAAAAGAATGTAGAGATAGAACAAACTAGGCTCAAAGTTCTCTCTAAGGTTGCTGATCAATTTAAAGCTTTGCCTCAAGATCAGCCTTACTTGGATTTCAAAAAGACAGAGCTTAATAATCGTCTTCGATTGACTCAACTTCAGTTGAAGCCTAATTATCAGCTCTCAACAGCTGAAAAAAAAGAAAAGCAGACGCTCTCTACTCTCTATATTGAACCTGAAAAGCTGTCAATAAAGCTGGCTAGTAGTCAAAAAATTAATCCGTCCTTGAATCGCCTGGATCAAGAGATGAAGCTAGTCAGTCAAGTGAGAGATCCTCACTTAATTTCATTGTTTAGTAATGAGGGAACCAAAGAAGATTCTATTTTAGCCTTAAAAGCTCGAAAGAATATCCTTGAGGTTAAAAATGACATCTATCAAAATAATAAAAAGTTGAAAGCTTCTGAAGACAACGAAAATCAGGAATTGAAAGTTATCAATGCTAAGAAATTCCAAGATTTGAAGCGTTTATATAGTGTTTTAGATAAATCTAACACTAATGAAAAGGATAATAGTCGTATGAACCAGCTAAAACAGCAGGTCTCAAACACTATGCAGAAGGATCAGCAAGCTCGAAGAGCGAACTTGCAACGGAATCATGGAGCTATGAAGGCAACTGATGATTTTATGTCTGGCTTATCGGCTGTTCTGAAGGCTTCAAGCAAAGAAAATATAAACGCCCTCAAATCAAGAGATCGTCAACGTCGTCGTGAAGAGGAAGAAGAACACTCTCAACAGCTATAATTTTTTTGCTCCGAATTTTTTCGGAGCTTTTTTATTTTTTCAAGCATAATAAAAATGATAAAAGAGAAAGGAGGAAAAAATAATGGAAGATATCAAAAAAGTAGTACAATTTCACAAGTTATTGTCATACTTTTTGTTGATTGCCACTATTTGGGCTGGAAAAATAGAAGTCGCAATTATGGTAATCCCTTGTGTTATTGGTAATCAGCTCTATGCTGTGTTGTTGTCTGTCGGTGAAGATTAATTAATTAGACTTAAAAAATCTGGGTCTTCGGATTCAGATTTTTAAGTTTTCAATTGTCACTTTACTGAATTTATTGCCATTATCCCTTATAGTAGACGAAAAAGTGAGGTGATTATATGACTACTTATTTTCCAAGTATAGACACTAATGAGTTGGATTTCAATGAGGATTGGCTTGTTGAGAGTCTAGATGAAGATTCTCAGATAGTAACATTTGTTGGTCAGGGCAAAAACCAAGAATTAGCTATTGAAATGCCCTATACAGTAATCGTTGATAGCTCTGACTCGCTTTCAGTCGGAGAATTAGTTCATCTACCTAAAGAGCTATTTATTGTCTCTCAGGAAGGTGATGCGAAAATTGATGATGTATTTTAGGGAGTAGTAAATGGCAAGTTATACTAAAGAAGAACGTCAAGCAAGGAAAGATTACGCTAAGAACCGTTCAATTATTGAAGTTGCTGAAGGCTTAGGGATGGAACTCGTTCGTTCTGGTCGTGATTTTAGATGGAAAGAACACGATTCTATGGTTCTATCACCTGAAAAAAATCTATGGAATTGGTTTTCTCAACATAAGGGAGGAGATACAATTGCTTTAGTCCAAGAAATTCGCCAGGTAAGTTTCAATCAGGCTGTTGAATTTATTAATGATGGTAATTACCAGGAAGCAGCAACCGAGGTACAGACTAAAGAGACATTTTCAAATTATCTAGAACCTTATGAAAAACCTTTTGAGGAAGGTCGAGCTTACCTTAAAGATGTTCGTGGGCTTTCAGATGAAACCATTGATTTTTTCTATGATCAAGGTGCTATGACACAAGCAGATGCAAAAATTGGAGATGCTATTGTTCCTGTTATTGTATTTAAAACGCTTGATCATACTGGACAGATGGTCGGTGGCAACCTTCAAGGGATTGTTGAGAATAGAGAACTTTATCAAAAGCATGGCTATTTCAAAGGTATCATGAGAAACTCTAATGGGTTCAATGGTTTTTCAGTTGATATCGGAAAGCCAGAACGCCTTATATTTGCTGAAAGTCCTATAGACTTGATGTCATACTATGAATTGCATAAGGACCAGCTGGAAAATGTTCGTCTTGTTTCGATGGATGGATTAAAAGAAGCTATTATTGGGACTAATCTCGTTCGTTTAGAGTCTGAGCTTCAAGGGCGTAGGATTGCTGATCAGTGGCTATCAGCTGATTCTCATCCCCTAGATGATGCTGTTAAGAATGGCTACTTTTCAGATGGAAAACATGGCGATATTATTACTCTTGTTGTCGATAATGATGAGGGTGGTCATGAATTTATTAATTCGTTGCGAGATAAAGGCGTAGGATTAGTTGCAGATCTTCCTCCTGAAAAACCTGGAGAAATTAAACAGGATTGGAATGATGTATTAAAAG
>CAKRCJ010000187.1 GCA_934307185.1 uncultured Roseburia sp. | reverse complement strand
ATGCAGACACAGTACCCGGATGTAAAATTCATCTTAATCGATGGTGAGCCACATGACGCTGATTACAACTATGCAACAGCAGACAACACAATGGCTGTTTTATATCAGGAAGACCAGGCTGGTTTCTTAGCTGGTTATGCAGCAGTGAAAGATGGTTATACAAAACTTGGTTTCATGGGTGGTATGGCTCTCCCTGCAGTAATCCGTTATGGTTATGGATATCTTGCAGGTGCTAACTACGCAGCAGAAGAATTAGGTATTAATGTTGATGTAACTTACACATATACAGGTTCCTTTGAAGCAACTCCTGAAGCACAGTCTATGGCAACCGGATGGTATCAGGCAGGAACAGAAGTAATCTTCGCCTGCGGTGGTTCTGTAGGTAACTCTGTAATGGCTGCTGCTGAAGCAACAGATAACGCAAAAGTAATCGGTGTTGACGTTGACCAGTCTTCTGAATCTAATACAGTTATCACATCTGCTATGAAGATGTTATCTAACTCTGTATATGATGCAATTACAGCTGCATATGACGGTTCTTTCCCAGGCGGAAAAACTACTACATTCAATATCACAAATGATGGCGTAGGTATTGCAATGGATACAGCAAAATTCAATACATTCTCACAGGATGATTATAATGCAATCTATGCAAAACTTGTTGCTGGTGATATTACAATCGACAATGATGTAGAAAAAGAAGCTACAGATCTTGAATTAAGCAATGTTACACTTAATTACGTTCAGTAATTCGAAAAATTTGTAGAAAAAGCTTGAAGGGATGCTTGTATGAGCATCCCTTTTGTATTAGAATAGACATAGTGAGTTTGAACACGCACAGTCGAAAGAGTGGAGCGGAGTAAATTTAAGATGGAGACTTTTATGGACTATATTATCGAAATGTTAGACATTACAAAGGAATTCCCGGGAATCAAAGCAAATGACCATGTCACCTTACAGATTAAAAAAGGTGAGATACATGCACTTCTGGGAGAGAATGGCGCAGGAAAGTCTACGCTGATGAGTGTTCTGTTCGGTCTGTACCAGCCGGATGGGGGGTGTATTAAAGTACGTGGAAAAGAAGTTAAGATTAACAATCCACTGGATGCGAATGAATTAGGAATTGGTATGGTACATCAGCATTTTAAGCTTGTACATAACTTTACCGTATTACAGAATATTGTATTGGGAAAAGAAGATACAAGATATGGTTTTCTTGAGATGAAGAAAGCCAGAAAAAAAGTGATGGAATTAAGTGAAAAATATCATCTTGCAGTAGATCCGGATGCAAAAATCCAGGACATTACTGTTGGAATGCAGCAGAGGGTAGAGATTTTAAAGATGCTCTACCGTGATAATGATATTTTGATTTTTGATGAACCGACTGCCGTACTGACACCGCAGGAGATTGACGAGTTAATGGCAATCATGAAAGAGCTTGTCAAAGAGGGAAAATCAATTATATTTATCACTCATAAATTGAATGAAATTAAGGCGGTAGCAGACCGGTGCTCTGTTTTACGCCGTGGAAAATATATTGGAACAGTAGATGTAGCAGAAGCAGATAAAGAATATTTATCTGAAATGATGGTAGGTCATAAGGTACAGCTTACAGTAGATAAAAAGCCTTCTGTTCCGGGGGATGTCATCTTAGATGTAAAGAACCTTACTGTGCGGGATAAGAAGCAGGGACACAATAAGGATATTATTAAAAATGTTTCCCTTCAGGCAAGAAAGGGTGAGATTGTCTGTATCGCAGGTATTGATGGCAATGGTCAGACGGAGCTTGTGGAAGCGATCACCGGTATGACAAAAGCAGATGAGGGAACGATTATTTTAAACGGAAAAGATATTACAAAAGAAAGTATCCGTTACCGTAATACACATGGTATGTCCCATATCCCGGAGGACAGACATAAGCATGGACTTGTACTGGATTATTCCTTAGAGGATAATCTGGTATTACAGGATTACTTTGAACCACAGTTTCAGAATCATGGATTTGTAAAAACAGATGCTGTGGAAAAATACGCAGAGGAGCTGATTGAGAAATATGATATCCGAAGCGGACAGGGCGCAGCAACAATTACAAGAAGTATGTCCGGCGGTAACCAGCAGAAAGCAATCATTGCGCGTGAGCTCACCAAAGAGCATGATCTTTTAGTTGCAGTGCAGCCAACCCGTGGCCTTGATGTAGGTGCAATTGAGTTTATCCACAAACAGATTGTAAAAGAGCGCGATGAAGGGGCAGCAGTATTACTTGTATCACTTGAGCTTGAAGAGGTTATGAATTTAAGCGACAGGATTTTAGTTATTTATGAGGGCGAGATTGTTGGAGAATTAGACCCGAAGAAAACAACAATACAGGAGCTTGGACTTTATATGGCAGGTTCTAAGAAAGGAGAACAGAAATAATCATGAAGAAAAAAAGAGATTATCTTGGATTTTTGTCTTCTTTATTTGCTATTGTAGTTGGTCTTCTCGTTGGATTTATTATTTTATTAGTCAGCAACCCATCGCAGGCGGGAGCAGGTTTCTTTACTATTATATCCGGACCAATTACACATGGCATGGAGGGAATGGGACAGGTATTTTATTATGCGACACCGATTATTTTAACCGGTCTTTCCGTAGGCTTTGCGTTTAAAACCGGACTTTTTAATATTGGAGCATCCGGACAATTTATCGTTGGAGGCTTTGCAGCAGTATATGTTGGAATTAAATGCAGCTTCTTAGGCAGTGCACAGTGGGTAGTTGCCCTGTTAGCAGCTTTAATTGCCGGTTTAATCTGGGGCGCAGTTCCTGGAATATTTAAAGCATTTTTTAATGTGAATGAAGTTATTTCCTGTATTATGATGAACTATATCGGAATGTATATGGTAAACTTCCTTGTTTCCACGAATACGGATTTATACGATAAAATCCGTAACTATTCAAAGGACGTTGCAAAGACCGCAAATGTTCCGGGAATGGGTTTAGATCAGTTATTTGCAGGTTCTAGTATTAATGGCGGATTTTTTATTTCCATCATTGCAGTAATTGTTATTTACATTATTTTGCAGAAAACAACTTTTGGATATGAGTTAAAAGCAGCCGGATTTAACCCGGACGCAAGTAAATACGCAGGTATGAATGAAAAGAGAAATATTATTCTTTCCATGGCAATTGCAGGTGCACTTTCTGCTTTGGCAGGTGGTCTGTTATATCTGGCTGGCTCTGGTAAGCATATTGTAATTCAGGATACCCTTGCATCAGAAGGATTTACAGGTATCTCAGTAGCATTACTTGGACTTTCCAATCCAATCGGAGTTTTACTTGCCGGTCTGTTTATTGCATACATTACGGCAGGCGGATTTTATTTACAGCTTTTAAATTTCTCGACAGAAATTATTGATATTATTATTGCAGTGATTATTTACTTCTCAGCATTTTCATTGTTTGTAAGAGGATTTATCTTAAAATTCCAGAAAAGCAGGGCTGAGAAAAAGCAGGTGACAGAAAAAGGTGATAACGGAAAGGAAGGTAAGTAAACATGGACACATTATATATGGTATTCCAGCAGGCAATGTTTTTTACCATTCCACTGCTGCTAGTTGCATTAGGAGGAATGTTCTCAGAGCGTTCCGGTATCATTAATATCGCATTAGAAGGTATTATGATTATGGGTGCTTTTACAAGTATCCTGTTTATCAGTCTTACTTCTGGAAAAATGAGTGGACAGTTACAGCTTATTCTTGCAATTTTAATTGCAGCAGGAACAGGTATTGTTTTTGCATTATTCCACGCATTTGCTTCCATTAATATGAAAGCAGACCAGACCATCAGTGGTACAGCATTAAATATGTTTGCACCGGCATTTGCAATTTTCGTTGCAAGAAGAATTACGGGAACACAGCAGATTCAGTTTACAAATACATTCCGAATTGCAGAGGTTCCTGGACTTAGCAAAATTCCTGTTATTGGTGACCTTTTCTTTAAGAACACATATATTACCACATACATTGGATTTGCAATTTTAATTATTTCAACAATTGTATTATATTATACAAAGTTTGGTCTCCGCTTACGTTCCTGTGGTGAGCATCCACAGGCAGCAGACTCCGTTGGTATCAATGTATATAAAATGCAGTATGCAGGTGTTATTATTTCAGGAGCACTCGGCGGACTTGGCGGTTTAGTATTTGTCGTTCCGACATCTACAAACTTTAATGCATCTGTAGCAGGTTATGGTTTCCTTGCTCTTGCAGTATTGATTTTTGGACAGTGGCATCCGGTGAAAATCCTTGGTGCATCCCTGTTCTTCGGACTTATGAAGACGATTGCAGCAACTTATTCCTCAATTCCGGGATTAAGCTCTAGTGGAATTCCAAGTTATATTTATAAGATGATTCCTTATATTGCAACATTAATTGTTCTTGTATTTACATCAAAGAATTCCCAGGCTCCAAAAGCGGAAGGTATTCCATATGATAAAGGTGCAAGATAAAAAGGAGCAGATATGGAGACAATATTAATTGGCATAGCCGGAGGAACCGGAAGCGGAAAAACAACGTTAGCAGATAAAGTAGTGCAGAGTTTTGGAAGTAATGAAGTCAGTATATTACGCCATGATAATTACTACAAGCGTCATGATGAAATGCCGTTTGAGGAGCGTTGCAAGCTAAATTATGACCATCCGGATGCATTTGATACGGATTTGCTCTGTGAGCATATAAAACTATTAAAGGCAGGACAGTCTATTCAGATGCCGGTGTACGATTATGCAAATCATAATCGTTCCGATAAAACAGTGACAGTGGCAACAGCACCAGTCATTGTTTTAGAGGGTATCCTGATTTTTGCGGAACCGGAGCTTTGCAATCTTATGGATATTAAAGTATTTGTGGACACAGATGCAGATGTAAGAATATTAAGAAGAATTACGAGAGATGTGAAAGAGCGTGGACGTTCTTTAGACAGTGTAATTACACAGTATTTAACAACAGTAAAACCGATGCATGAACAGTTTGTAGAACCGAGCAAACGCCGCGCAGATATTATTATTCCAGAAGGTGGAGAGAATGCTGTAGCATTGGAAATGCTTATTCAGCGTGTGAAAAAGCATTTAAA
>CAKRCJ010000186.1 GCA_934307185.1 uncultured Roseburia sp. | reverse complement strand
GCTTATTACAACCTTTATGCGCATCATCAGTTCTTTTGGGGAAAACGGCTTTACAACATAATCATCAATTCCTAATTCAAAGCCATGCAGCTTATCATATTCTTCACCTCTTGCTGAAAGCATAATGACCGGAATATTTTTTATTTTCTTTATTTCTTTACAGGTAGAAAAGCCGTCCAGCTCTGGCATCATGATATCTAAGATAATGCAGTCAAAGTCTTTTTCTCTGCACATTGCAATTGCCTGCATGCCATCTGCCGCTTCCTCAATCTCATATCCTTCAAATTCCGCATATTTTCGTATAATTGCCCTGATTTTTTCTTCATCGTCTACAACTAAAAGTCTTTCCATAACCGCATCTCCTCATTTGTTGTTCTCTTTCTGTCAATAAATGTATTGTTTTTATGTGACGGGAATGTGATGACCGGATGATTTCTACATAAATTTTTCCCTTGCTTTTGCTAAAGAATTCTGAAACCAGATAAAGGCTGCAAGAAAAACAATTACTTCAAAAATCCCTGCTTTTCCAATCGATATAATTGTCTCATTCAAAACTCCAATAATACCTACGATACAAACCAATGCTCCAAAGAGAATTTCCCGCCAGTACAAAAAATCAATGAAGCCTTTTTCATTTTTTACTTTCTTTAATTCTTCCTGTGCAAGTACCATGGAATTTATTTTCCCGCTTTTTTTCATCTGTAAGGATGTGATAATCATATAAATTCCAAATAAAATAATGACAACATCAAACACTAACATTACTTTCATATGTTTCTTTCCTTCCGTATCCTGTTTTCTTTTATTATAATCACCGCATACATTTGGTGCAAGATATGTATTTTTAAAAATATTTTTTATATTACAATTGCAACAGCTATATATTTAGTGTACAATTAGCCTTATAGATACAAATTTATAAAGGGAGATATTACTATGAGATTAGATGACGCAAAAATTCTTATTAGTGATGATTCCATACTCGCAAGAAAGCAGCTGAAAGATGTGATTTCCGAATATGGTACACCTACTTTTTTTGAAACAACCAATGGTCAGGATGCAATTGACATTTACAAGAAAGAAAAACCAAATCTCGTTTTCCTTGATATTGTTATGCCTGTAAAAGATGGAAACGCTGCAATCCGTGAAATAAAAGCATTTGACAGGGAAGCTTCCATTATCATTGTCTCCTCTGTAGGAACTCAATTGCAGTTAAAAGAAGCCATTGAGGAAGGTGCCAGTGATTTCATCCAAAAACCTTTAAATCCTGAACAGATTAAAAGCATCCTCACCTCAAGGTTTGAAGGGAGATAATTTATGTACGCACAATTTTTCGGAACTTTTTTGTTATCACACAACGTCATAACAAATGAGCAGTTACTTGATGCACTCGCCAAAAAGGCATCTTCACATATTAAGCTTGGTACACTTGCCATCCATAAAGGTTATATGAATGCAAACGAGGTGGATCAGGTTATTATACAGCAGACGCATGAAGATATGCGTTTTGGCGAAATTGCGATCAAGGATGGTTATCTGACACAGGAACAGGTAGACGAGCTTGTACAATCCCAGTCACCTGATTTTCTTCTTTTGGGACAGGTTCTTGTTCAGGAAGGATATATCACCAATAGCGAATTAGAACAACTTATTAATGAATATGAAGCAGAAAACGAATTATGTGATTTAAATTACAGTGATGAGCGAAGCGAAGACTTAGAGCACATGGTTTCAAACTTTTTACATACATCCGGTCAGGCTCTTTCTTCCTATGAACTGACTTACATAAAGCTTTTGTTTAATAATCTCATTCGTTTTATCGGAGAAGATTTTACACCGCTTTCTCCATCTGCCTGCACGGAATACCCGGTAAACTATTGCGTTTTCCAGACAATTCACGGTCCATTTACATTAAAGACTTATATTGATATGCCAGAAACAACCTGTATTGAGTTTGCTTCCAGATATGTCGGAGAACAGTTTAAAGATTTTGATGAATATGTACAGGCATCTATCGAAGATTTTTTAAACCTTCATAATGGCTTGTACAATGTAAATATTTCAAATACGCTGGGTGTTGAGCTTACACTTTCCCCACCAGAGATAAATTATTGTGACCTTTTAACTTTATCCGGCTCCTCTTATCTTATGCAGGTCATTTATCCGTTCGGGGTTATTAATTTCTTATTTGAAATTGAAGCTGCATCATAAAATAAACCGCAGATGTTTTTTCATCTGCGGTTTTTCATTTTATTTTACATTTAAAAATTCTTTTACTACTTCCGGCATTTTGTCAACATCACAAACTGTCTTATGTCTTACCGGAGCAGTTCTTATCTCTTCGATTGCATTTGGAATTTTAACATTTCCAATTCTGCTAAGCTCGTCCACAAGCTCAAAATCAGTCATTGAGTCATATTTTTCTTTATCGATTGCATCCATTACGCTTCTTGTAAACTTAAACGGACTTGCAGTGGAAGCAATTACGGTCTTTGTCTGCGTATCATTGGTATCTTTTAAATACTTATGATATACACCGGCAGCTACGGCTGTATGCGTATCAATAATATATCCTGTTTTCTCGTACAGGGCGTGAATTTCTTCTGCTGTTTCTGCTTCACTGGTGTAATTACCATAAAAATCGGATAACTGGGCTTTCATTTCAGGGGTAATATTATATTTCCCAGCCGTCGTTAATTCTTTCATAAGCTCTACATTTTGTGCGGCATCATTTCCCGCAATCCGGTAAATCAGACGCTCTAAATTGCTTGAAATAAGAATATCCATAGATGGAGAATTGGTAAGCATGAACTCTCTGTTTTTATCATAAGTACCTGTTGTAAAGAAATCATAAAGAACCTTGTTCTCATTGGAAGCACAGATTAATTTTGCGATTGGAAGTCCCATATTTTTTGCATAGAACGCAGCTAAAATGTTACCGAAATTTCCAGTCGGTACAACTACATTTATCTTTTCATCCTTTGCAATCACTCCGTTTGCATATAACTTTGCATAAGCATAAACATAATATACAATCTGTGGAACCAGACGTCCGATATTAATGGAATTTGCGGAAGAAAACTGGTATCCTGCAGCCGCTACTTCTTCTGCCATTTCTTTATCCCCAAAAATCTTCTTCACTCCGGTCTGTGCCTCGTCAAAGTTTCCATTAATTCCGACAACAAATGTATTATCCCCTTTCTGGGTTACCATCTGTTTTTCCTGAATTGGGCTTACTCCGTTCTTCGGATAAAAAACAATAATCTTCGTTCCCTTCACATCTGCAAAGCCTGCCAAAGCAGCCTTTCCGGTATCTCCGGATGTTGCGGTTAATATAACAATATCATTTTTTACCTGGTTCTTCTTTGCCGCAGTTGTGAGCAGATGCGGTAAAATAGACAGTGCCATGTCCTTAAATGCAATGGTAGAGCCGTGGAACAGTTCAAGATAATATGCGCCATCTGCATTTACAAGAGGTGCTATCTCTTCTGTATCAAACTTGCTGTCGTATGCTTTATTAATACAGCTCTTTAACTCTTCTTCCGTAAAATCTGTCAGGAACTTCTTCATTACCTCATAAGCAGTCTCCTGATAGCTCATGCCGGCAAGTTCCTCCACACTTTTATCCAGATGCGGAATTTCCTCCGGAACAAATAAACCTCCATCACTAGCCAGACCTTTTAAAATTGCCTGGGAAGCGGTTACTTTTTCATTGGCATCTCTGGTGCTTGTGTACATTAATTCCATTTTCGCAATCCTCTTATCCTTTTCTTTCTTTCGCTCATTATAGATAAAACGTTCTCTCATGTCAATGCATTGGTCAATAAATTATTCATCTTTGCTTGTCCTCTGTCATTTGAAATGTTAATATAAATTGTATAATTTCAAAGGAGTTACCGCTTATGCCTACCGGAGTTTACAGTGCAAAGAAAAAAGATGGCAGTATTTACTACCGTTCCAATATTACATTTCAGTCAAAGCATATCAGTCTTGGCAGCTTTTCCTCAGAAGACGATGCGCATACAGCATATTTAGAAGCCCATGAGCTGTTGGAAAATAAAAAAATCCCACTTCTTAACATGCATAATCACATTCGCCTGTTATCTTTTGATAAAGCCGTATGTCTTTTGAATTTCCGCGATAATAATATATATTTTCGTAATCCCATTTATCTTCGGAAAGGTTATTTCAGTTATTTTCTTTCCGATGAAGTCGAACTTAAGTTCGATATTGATGACTTGTTTTATTATGCAGAGCATCGTATTCAGAAGCGGCAGGGACATTTGTTTGTAAACGATTACGGAATGCAATACTCTATATTATCACGCTATGGCATCCGGCCTTACGCTGTTTCCGGCAGGGATTATCTTTTTTTTAACGGAGACAGCAATGATTTCCGTTATTCCAATATCATGAATATCAACCGCTATCATGGTGTTTACAGCTATGAAAAAAACGGCACGACCCATTACAAGGTCTTCATTCATATTAACGGTAATTATAAAATAGGCACTTACCCGGATGAGGCAAGTGCCGCAGTTGCCTATAATAAAGCTGCTGATTTAGCCAAGGCCGCCGGTGTATTAAAACAGTTTCCGGCAAATTATGTTGAGTCTTTAAATCCAAGAGAATATGCAAACCTTTATACGCATGTTAAAATCTCTCAAAAATTCAAAGAATATTTAAAGACAATCATTACTTCTGATTGATATAGTTCACTAATCCCTCACATGCAATAATTTTTTGCATAAAAGGAGGGAATGCCTGCCCCTGATAAGAAGTTCCTTTTGTCTTATCAGTAATCACACCGGTATCAAAGTTTACTTCCACTTCGTCCCCTGCTTCGATTTCCTGTGCTGCTTCTTTGCACTCAACAATCGGAAGTCCTATGTTAATCGCATTCCGGTAAAAAATTCTCGCAAATGTCTCTGCAATGACACAGCTTACGCCTGCCGCTTTGATTGAAATTGGAGCGTGTTCTCTTGAAGATCCACAGCCAAAATTCTTATTTGCAACGATAATATCCCCTGCCTTTACATTTTTTACAAAATCCTTATCAATGTCTTCCATGCAATGTGTGGCAAGTTCCTTCGGGTCGGAAGAATTTAAGTATCTTGCCGGAATAATAACATCTGTAT
>CAKRCJ010000185.1 GCA_934307185.1 uncultured Roseburia sp. | reverse complement strand
TGCATATACAACCTGTGATGGAATGCACAGATATAAAGATGACTATGCTTTAATGAAAAATCTTGGAATAAAAGCATACCGTTTTTCACTGAACTGGGCAAGAATCCTTCCGGAAGGTACGGGATATGTTAATCAAAAAGCAATTGCAATGTACAGGAATATGATTTTTACAATGAAGGCTAATGGAATTACACCATATATTACATTATTCCATTGGGAATTTCCGCAGGCATTGCAGGATAAGGGCGGCTGGCTGAATGAGGAAGTTGTGGACTGGTTTGGAGAGTATGCAAAAGTTGTGGCAGAAAACTTTTCAGATTTGTGCGAGAACTTTATAACCATTAACGAACCACAGTGTGTGGTGGGGCTTGGACATTTAAGCGGTGTACATGCACCAGGCTTAAAGCTTTCCGTAAAAGAGACATTCCAGGTGGCGCATAATCTGTTAAAAGCACATGGACAGGCGGTCATTAATTTAAGAAATAATGCAAAACAGAAAATAAAAATCGGTTTTGCACCTACCGGTGGAGTGGCATATCCTTATACGGACAGCAGGGAAGATATTGAGGCAGCCAGAAAAGTTTATTTTGGATTTAATAATCCAATAGATAATTGGGCATGGAATATTTCGTGGTTTTCAGATCCTGTGTTTTTGGGACATTATCCAAAAGAGGGACTGGAAAAGTTTAAAGAATACCTTCCGGAAATTACAGAGGAAGATATGCGGTTAATTCATCAGCCACTGGACTTTATGGGACAGAATATATATAATGGCTATTATGTACGCGCGGGAGAAAATGGAGAACCGGAATTTGTAAACAGAGAACCGGGTTTTCCAAAAACGGCTTCAAACTGGCCGGTTACACCAAGAGCGTTTTATTATGGAATTAAATTTTTGACGAAACGGTATCCACTTCCTTTATATATTACCGAAAATGGAATGTCCTGCCATGATAATATCTGTTTTGATGGAAAAGTACATGATATCGACCGAATTACATTTTTAGACGCCTATCTTTGTGCCATGCAGAAAGCAAAAGAGGAAGGCGCAAATGTAAAAGGATATTTTTTATGGACATTTCTTGATAACTTTGAATGGTCGGAAGGATATAAGGAACGTTTTGGAATTATTTATGTTGATTTTGTGACACAGCGCAGAATTGTAAAGGACTCAGCATTGTGGTATAGTCAGGTAATTGAGACAAATGGAGGTAACTTATCAATGAATCAGACATCAAAAGAAATTTTATTTTTAAATCCGGTGTGCACTCATAATATCTGGGGAGGCACAAGATTAAGAGAGGATTTCCACTATCCGGTAGAAGGAAATGACTTAGGAGAGTGCTGGGGAATTTCCGCACATCCGAATGGAGATGGAACATTAAGGGACTGCAAATTCAGCGGAATGAAGCTTTCCGAATTATGGGAGAAGCACCCGGAATTGTTTGGTAATACATCCGGTGACCGTTTCCCGCTTCTCGTTAAAATTATTGATGCAAAAGATGATTTGAGCATTCAGGTTCACCCGGATGATGCTTATGCAAAAGAACATGAGAATGGTTCTCTCGGAAAAATGGAATGCTGGTACATTTTGGACTGCAAAGAGAATGCGACAATAGTCATTGGACATAATGCAAAAACCAAAGAAGAATTAAAAGAGATGGTTAATGGGAGAAGATGGAAAGAGTTTATCCGCGAAATCCCGATTAAAAAGGGAGATTTTTTACAGATTGACCCGGGAACCGTCCACGCAATTAAAGGTGGGACACTTATCTTAGAGACACAGCAGAACAGCGACATTACTTATCGTGTTTACGATTATGACCGTCTTTCGAATGGAAAACCGAGAGAGCTTCATATTGACAAGAGCATCGATGTTATCACAGTTCCGGCAAAATCGGTTGCAGACAGTGTGAAATCGGTACAAAATCTTCCGGTAAATACATTAAATGAACTGTATGCCTGCAAATATTATCATGTATTTAAAATAGAAGTTTCCGGTGAAATGGCATTTGAGCAGAAGTATCCTTTTATGAATATGACCGTTACCGAAGGAAATGGAATTATTGGAAGCCAGCCGGTGAAAAAAGGAGACCACTTTATTCTGCCAAATGGTTATGGAAACGTGGAATTAAAAGGTGAGATGCAGATTATCGCATCTACCATATAGAAAGTAAGGGAAATATTGCTTTCATATAAGAAAACTGCTATAATCTTCCTAAGCGATTTCAGAAATAAAGCGAAAATGAGCGGTTAGCAGGAGAATACAGGGATGAATCGAGAAGAAAGAAGACAGAGGCGGAAAAAAGATACGCAAAAAGCGCTGATTGCAATGATTATTTTTGTAGTTGTTATGGCGGGGGTAATTGTTGCAGCTGTCATGGCAGTGAATAAATATATAATACCGAATTTAAA
Organism: uncultured Roseburia sp.; assembly: GCA_934307185.1. Classification (GTDB taxonomy): domain Bacteria; phylum Bacillota; class Clostridia; order Lachnospirales; family Lachnospiraceae; genus Roseburia. Next base: position 2,731 of record CAKRCJ010000185.1, on the reverse strand, counting down.
CAGACCGGGTAAAAGTATTACTACGACAGAGGAACCGTCAGAAGATAATATACAAGTCGGTATGGATGAGTCATCAGAGCAGGTGGATCCGCTGTTAGAACAGGCAAACCAGATTGTAGCTGGCATGACATTAGAGCAGAAAGCGGCTCAGATTTTTATGATTACACCGGATGCTCTTACCGGTGTACAGGGAGCTACGAGAGCAGGTGAGTCTACAAAAGCGGCATACACACAGTATCCGGTAGGTGGTCTTATTTATCTGGCAGCAAATCTTACCGGATCAGACCAGACGAAAGAAATGCTTTCTAATATGAAAAACTATAGTGAAGAGATTGCAGGGCTTCCAATATTCCTTGGTGTGGATGAAGAAGGTGGAAGTGTTGCACGAATTGCATCAAACAGTGCCTTTGGTGTGACAGATGTTGGAAATATGAGTGATGTCGGGGCAACAGGAGATGCACAGAATGCATTTAATGCCGGTAGTACGATAGGTGCGTACTTAAGTACACTCGGATTTAATGTTGATTTTGCACCAGTCGCAGATGTACTCAGTAATCCGGATAACACTGTAATGAAAGACCGCTCATTTGGATCAGACAGTCAGTTAGTAGCAGACATGGTCTGCTCCGAGATGCAGGGCTTAAGTGAATACCAGGTTTTAAGTGTTGTAAAGCATTTCCCGGGACAGGGAGCTGTAGCAGGTGACTCTCACGATGGAGCAGTTTCTACAGATAAGACATTAGACGAGCTGATGGCAAATGAGCTTGTTCCTTTCCAGCAGGCAATTAACAACGGAGCGTCCATTATTATGGCAGGACATATCAGTACACCTTCGGTTACAGGAGATGATACGCCAGCTTCGGTATCTTCTGTCATGATTACAGATGTACTTAGAAATCAGATGGGCTTTCATGGAGTCGTAATTACAGACGCAATGAACATGAGTGCCATTACAGACAAATACAGTTCTGCAGATGCAGCAGTAGCAGCAATTAATGCAGGTGCAGATATGATTTTAATGCCGGAAGATTTTAATGTAGCTTATCAGGGAATTATTGATGCTGTGAACAATGGAACAATCACAGAAGAGAGATTGAACGAATCTGTGGCAAGAATTATAAAAGTAAAATTATCTATGTAAAAAAAGCCCGGTTTTCCGCGAGGAGAGCCGGGTACTTTTTCTAAATATAAGAGAAATGATAAAGGTTGGGAGTATTGGATGAGAACAGAACAAAAGACAAATGTAAAAAATGGTGTTGGAAGAGTGTCTGCAGCGGCAGTCGGATTGTTAATACAGGTACTTTGGATTGTACAGCTGTTTTCCAATTTGAATAAATACTCTACAACAATTTCATTGTTAAGTAGTGTTCTGGCACTTATTGTGGTTTTAAGTATTTATGGAATGCATACAAATGCGGCATTTAAAATGCCGTGGATTATTTTAATACTGACGTTCCCGGTGTTTGGACTGTGTATTTTTTTCCTGTTCGGAAGGTCGAATTTAACGAGAGGAATTCGTAAGCATTTTGAACAGATTGACGCAGAACTTCTTCCTGAGTTAGAGCAGGATAAAGAAGTATTACAGGAGCTTGAACAGAAAGATTATGGAATTGCCAATCAGGCGAGATATATTAGTGAATATGCAAAATATCCGGTCTGGAATAATACAGATGTCTGTTTTTATAAAGATGCATCCGAAGGATTTGAAGCACAGCTTGAGGAATTAAAGAAAGCGAAGCAGTTTATCTTTTTAGAATATCATGCCATTGAGGAAGCAGTTTCGTTTGGACGTATGCGGGATATTTTGGAAGAACGTGCGCGCGCCGGTGTCGAAGTGCGGATTGTCTATGATGATATGGGAAGTGTCGGCTTTATTAATACAGACTTTATGAAGCGGATGGAAAAAATCGGAATAAAGTGCCGTGTATTTAACCGTGTAATTCCGGTTATAAATGTGTTTATGAACAACCGTGACCACAGAAAAATAACAGTCATCGACGGAAAAGTAGGATTTACCGGTGGTTATAACCTCGCAGATGAATATTTTAACCTGACACATCCATATGGAAAATGGAAGGATACAGGAATTCGGATGGAAGGGGATGCGGTAAAAAATCTTACGGTTGCATTTTTAGAAATGTGGAATGCAATCAAAAAAACAGATGAAGGCTTTGATAAGTATCTTGTAAAATATGATTATAAGGCAGGAGAGAATGGTTTTATCCAGCCATATGCGGACAGTCCGTTAGATGATGAAAATGTTGGAGAGAATGTGTACTTAAACCTTATAAAAAATGCAAAGCATTATATTTATTTTACTACACCATATCTGATTATTACGGATGAAATGACAAGGGAATTAGGTCTTGCTGCCAAACGTGGAGTAGATGTCAGAATTATTACGCCGGGCATTCCGGACAAGAAGCTTGTCTATAAATTAACGAGATCTTACTACGCCGGACTTGTGAAAAATGGTGTAAAAATATATGAATATACCCCTGGATTTATTCATGCAAAGCAGTGCATCTGTGATGGAGAGGCTGCTACAGTTGGAACCATCAACCTCGATTTCCGCAGCTTATATCTGCATTTTGAAAATGGTGCTTTTCTCTATGGATACGACTGCATCAAAGATATAAAAAATGATTTTGATAAAATATTATCAGAGTCCGAGGAAGTGACAGAGAAGTATAAGAGCGGACGTTCCGCAGTGCTTCGTGGAACACAGTGT
>CAKRCJ010000184.1 GCA_934307185.1 uncultured Roseburia sp. | reverse complement strand
TGGTGAATAAAGACCAGATTTATGCTTATGGAGATGCTGCATATGCAATGTATGAAAAAGCACCTGAGACTATTAATGTAACATTTCCGGTTGTCAGTGGTGTCATTGCTGATTTTAATAATTTACAGATAATGTTACAGATGTATTTAGAAGAGCATATGAAAGGAAAAATCAGAGGCGCCGAATTTATCGTTGCAGTTCCAACAGACATTACAGATGTCGAGAAAAGAGCGTTCTTTGAGATGTTTTATAAAAGTAAATTAAAACCAAAGAGTGTCCTTCTCTGCGAAAAACCGATTGCAGACGCTGTCGGACTTGGTTTAAATGTAAATGAACCAACCGGTATTATGGTCGTAGATATCGGAGCAGACACAACAGAGATTTCTGTTATTTCTCTTGGTGGTCTTGTGCTTAGTGATTTATTGCATTTTGGTGGAAACCGGATTGATGAATCTATCATTACTTTTGTAAAGCGTAAGTATAACCTTGTCATCGGACAGAAAACGGCACAGATATTAAAAGAAACCCTTGGTTCCGGTGTCCCTGGAAATACACAGACACAGGTAATCGTAGGACGCGATGTGGTAAGCGGTCTTCCAATCGAGATGGAGATTACAGGAGAAGTTGTATATGAGGCAATTAAAGATAACTTAAATACAATCTGTAACTCTATTAAGATGATTTTGGAAAAAACACCACCAGAGCTTGCAAAAGATATTATTCACTCCGGTATTTATATCACCGGCGGAAGCTCACAGATACATAATCTTGATGCATTATTCAAAGAAATAACAGGCATCGAGATTAACACCTGTGAAGAACCGGAAGAATGCGTTGTAAGAGGACTGGTTAAGATTGTCAGTGACCAGAAGTATAAACATCTTGCATTCAGCATGAAAAACCGGATTTTAAAATAAAAGATATTTTTGTAATAGAAATTGAGGAATGGAATGAGACGTAAATCAAAACATACTCTTCCTGCAAAGTACCTGCTGCTTGGTATGACAGGTGTCTGTATTATTATTATGCTGTTAAGCTTTACCTTAAACATATCCGGTGGTCCGTTAAATACGGCGGCCGGTTATGTTTTTGTACCTATGCAGGAAGGAATTAATAAAATTGGAACCTGGATTTCAAAAAAAGCAGATGACTTGGAAAATTTAAGAGATGTCATGGCGGAAAATGAACAGTTAAAAAGCCAGGTTGACGAGCTTACAACCGAATTAAACACGGTAAAGCTTGAACAATACGAGCTTGATAATCTGCGCAGCTTATATGATTTGGACCAGAAATATCCAAGTTATGAAAAAGTTGCGGCTAACGTAATCGGGAAAAACAGCGGTAACTGGTTTAGTACCTTTACCATTGACAAGGGCAGTAATGACGGGATTGAAGTGGATATGAATGTAATGGCAGGAAGCGGCTTAGTTGGCATCGTGACAGATGTGGGACCGAATTATGCCAAAGTTACTTCCATTATCAACGACACAAGTAATATTATTGGAATGGTCACAACAACATCCGATAATCTGACTGTTTCCGGAAGCTTACAGAAAATGAATGAAGATATGGTGATTGAATTTGGAAATTTAAATGACAAAGAAGGAAAAGTTTCTGTCAATGACCCGGTAGTAACCTCTGCTGTATCCTATAATTACCAGCAGGGTATTTTAATCGGATATATCAGTTCCATTGAAACAGATGCAAATAATCTTACAAAGTCCGGTACCATTACACCTGCGGTTGATTTCGAACACATTGGTGAAGTGCTTGTTATTTTAAATAAAAAGCAGACAACAGAACAGTAGGCGGTGAGCGAATATGAGAAGAAAAATTACCGTCTTTTTAATTATAACTGTATGTTATCTTTTGCAGGGCACATTATTCCAGACATTATCCTTTGCTTCTATTTCCCCCAATCTTTTGATTGTCGTAGTGTCCGCCTTTGGATTTATGCGTGGGAAAAAAGAAGGCTTATGGATTGGTTTTTTTACCGGACTGCTTCTTGATGTATTTGCAGGAAGCGCGCTTGGTTTTTATGCCCTGCTTTATATGTACATTGGCTACTTTAATGGCTTTTTCCGGAAAATGTTTTACCCGGAAGATATTAAGCTGCCAATGCTTTTAATTGCAGTCAGTGATTTTGTCTGTAATTTTATGATTTATTTTCTACTCTTTTTCTTCCGTGGAAAATTCCAGTTCACCTATTATCTGCTTCATATTATAATTCCGGAGCTGGTTTACACCATGTTTGTGACAATTTTTTTATATTTTATTATTTTGAAAATAAATCAGAAACTCGAGTCAATAGAAAAAAGGAGCGCTGTAAAATTTGGTTGAGAATATAAAAGAATTCTTCCGGATGATTTTTAAATCCAGACTTCTGGTTGCAGCTACGGTGATGACTGCACTGTTTGCTGTTTTGATTTTCCGGATGTTTGAACTTCAGATTGTACAGGGGAAAGAGTATCAGGAAGATTATACATTAAGCATTGTAAAAGAGCGTACCTTAAACAGTACCAGAGGAAATATTTTAGACCGTAACGGGGAAGTATTAGCTTATAATGAACTGGCGTATTCCATCACGATTGAGGATAATGGTACGTATGACTCCACATCAGAAAAACAGGAAAAATTAAATGCAGAAATTGCACAGATTATCCAGGTTTTAGAAAAAAACAAAGATGAATTAAATAACAACTTCCGTATTTCCGTAAATGATAATGGAAACTACGAATTTAATGTTTCCGGTACTTCCTTAAAAAGATTTTTAGCAGACGTTTACGGACAATCCTCGTATTCAGATTTAGAATATGATAAAAAATTAGGCTATAATCCAGCGGAAGCCACAGCCGACCAGGTAATGGACTATTTGAAAAACAACAGATTTGCCATAAGTGACGAATATGATGATGCAATGATTTATAACATTATAGTTGTCCGGTATGCAATGTCGGAAAACAGCTTCCAGAAATATATTGCAACAACGATTGCAACGGATGTTTCAGAGAATACCGTCGCCTATGTCAGTGAGAATGCCTCAAAGTTACAGGGTGTAGAGGTCGTGGATGATACCATCCGCAAATATAATGATGCAGAATATTTTGCTTCCATCATCGGTTATACCGGAAAAATATCAACGGAAGAGTATGAAAAGTTATCCGAAGATAATGATAATTACACCTTAAATGACGTTGTCGGAAAAGCCGGAATTGAACAGGTGATGGATGCCTCCTTACAGGGAACAAAGGGCTACGAAAAGCTTTATGTAGATTACCTTGGAAAAGCAGTGAAAGTAATTGAACGGGAAGAGCCATCCGCAGGAAATGATGTTTATTTATCGATTGACAAAAATCTCCAGATTGCGGCATATGACCTGTTAGAGCAGGAGATTGCCGGTATTGTTTATACCAATATCGAAAATTCCAGTTCACAGATTAATATTCCAATTACAGATGTCTACTTTGCATTGATCAATAATAATGTAATTGATATAAATAATTTTAAGGAAGATGCCGCTTCGGAAAATGAAAAACAGGTGGAACAGGTATTTGCTGCAAGAGAGAGCACTGTTCTTTCTTCCATGCAAAACGAACTGACGGGTACAAATCCAACTGCTTTCGGCTCTATGGGAGATGAAAACCAGGATTACATTACGTATATTATTAACCGTTTAAAAGAGGATAAAATTCTTCTGCAAAGCCAGATTGACAAAACAGACGAAGTGTATCTTGAATGGCAGAACGGCACAATCAGTGTACAGGAATATTTAAACCATGCAATTTCGAAAAACTGGATTGATATTACACAATTTTCTATTGATGAGAAATACTCAGATTCGACAGAAATTTACGCTGCATTGTGCGATTATATAATGGATGAAATCACAAGTGAAACCGGATTTTCGAAAATTATTTACGAATACCTGATTAAAGCAGGCTCTATTTCCGGGAAACAGCTTTGTCTGATTTTATATGACCAGGGTATATTAGCTTATGATGCGGAAGAAATCAGTTCTTTAGAGTCAAATGCCGTCGGTGCAGTAAGTTTTCTCAAAGATAAAATTAAAAATCTTGAGATTACACCGGCACAGCTGGCATTAGACCCATGTTCCGGTTCCTGTGTTATCACAGATGCGAAAACCGGAGAACTGTTAGCGCTTGTCAGCTATCCTGGTTATGATAACAACAGACTTGCCAATACGGTTGATGCGGAATATTTTGCAAGCTTAAACAGTGATTTGTCCAAGCCATTGTATAACTACGCAACACAGGAAAGAACAGCACCAGGTTCCACATTTAAAATGCTTTCTTCTGTTGCAGGACTTGCTTCCGGTGTAATTACCACTTCAACACAGATTTTGGATAAAGGTGTTTATGAAAATGTAAGCAACCATCCAAAATGCTGGGCATACTCACACGGATATACCCATGGACTCATTAATGTTTCAGAAGCACTCAGGGATTCCTGCAACTACTTTTTCTATGATGTAGGTTATCGTCTCAGTACAAACAATTATACGACAAACTATGATGATGCAGCCGGAATTGCCAAGATTACAGAATATGCATCACTCTTTGGATTAAATGAGACAACCGGAGTAGAGATTGAGGAGAACACACCTCAGATTGCAGACCAGTATCCGGTCATGGCGGCAATCGGACAGAGTAATAACAACTATGCGACCATTCAATTAGGACGCTATGTGACCGCAGTTGCCAATGGTGGAACGGTTTACCAGTACACACTGTTAAACAAAGTATGTGATGCAGATGGAAATGTATTAGAGACATTTGAACCGCAGGTGAGAAATCAGGTGGATGTATTAGACAGCTCGCAGTGGGATGCCATTCATTATGGTATGCGAATGGTAGTTGAGAATTCGTCTGCATTTAAAGATTTTCCGGTGGAAGCTGCCGGTAAAACAGGTACGGCACAGCAAAATCCAAAACGCCCGAACCATGCGTTATTTGTCGGATATGCGCCATATAACAATCCGGAGATTTCCATAGCAACCCGTATTGCATTCGGTTATACTTCAAGCAATGCAGCGGAATATGCAAAAAAAGTTTTTGCATATTACTTTAATACCGAGGATACAGAAGCACTTTTAAACGGACAGGCAGCAAATGTTGGTGATTCATCGAACAGCTTTAACGATTAATCCATAAGGAGGTCTTACTT
>CAKRCJ010000183.1 GCA_934307185.1 uncultured Roseburia sp. | reverse complement strand
GTGGATAGGGAGAAGCTATGACTCACTTTCGGCATTGGCTCTTTCTTCAATTGTGCTATTGTGGGAAAATCCGTATTTATTGTGGTATGCGGGCTTTCTTCTTTCTTTTGCAGCGGTACTTGGAGTCGTGGCAGTAGGGCAGACACTACTTCAGATAAAGAAAGCGGAATTTTCAGTTACGGAAAATTTTATTGTAAGTTTTTCTATTCAATTAATAACGCTTCCAATTACAGCATATTACTTTTTTGAAGTACCGGTCTGGTCTGTGCTTATCAACTTTTTTGTGCTGCCTTTTCTTGCGTTGTTACTGTTTTTGGCGCTTTTGGGCGGTATTTTTGGAATGGCTGTACCTGCAATCGCGCCAGTATGTTTTTTGGCCTGCCACTTCATTCTATTATTTTATAAGAAAATCTGTCTGATTGGTACAAAGCTTCCGGGAGCTGTGTGGGTAACTGGAAAGCCACCGGTCTGGAAAATAATTGTCTTTTATCTTTGCATCGCAATCATTTTGGTTTTTATGAAAAAAAGGGAAAAAAGAAAAGGATTTGTAACAATTGGGATAATATTGTTATGCTTTGTTCTGTATCATCCAGTCAGGGGATTTGAAATGGATATACTTGACGTCGGACAGGGAGATGGAATATTTCTGCACACAAAGCAGGGAACCACCATTTTTTTTGATGGAGGAAGCACGGATGTAAGCAAGGTCGGGCAGTATCGTATTATACCGTTTTTAAAATCGAAAGGGGTATCAGAAATCGACTATTGGGTTGTCACCCATACCGATGCCGACCATATTTCGGGGCTGAAGGAAGTGTTAGAAAACCGGTATCCGGTAAAATATCTTGTGTTTTCAAAGTATATTGTGCCGGATGCTGCATATGAAAACTTACTGGAGCTTTCGAAAGATAACGGAACGGAAACACTGAACATAAATGCGGGCGACACGCTTACGGATGGAGATATGAAGCTAAAATGCATTTTTCCGGATAAAAATTATAAGAGCAGTGATAAAAACGCCTTATCGCTTGTGATGCTGTATGAGGATAATCAGTTTTCCGGAATTTTTACGGGAGATATCAGCAGTGAAGAGGAGAAATATATTGTGAAAAATAAGCTCACGGGTTCGGTTGCTTTTTACAAGGCAGCGCATCATGGCTCGAAATATTCAAACAGTGAGGAATTTTTAAAAATGCTCTCGCCTGAGATTTCGACTGTCTCCTGCGGAGAAAATAATAAATACGGACATCCGGGAGAGGAGGCTGTAGGAAATATGGAAAAAAGTGGAAGTATGGTCTATTATACGATGGAGAGCGGGCGTATCCGGCTGTCACTTAAAAATGGAAAGATTGTTGTGGATGAGTATTTCAAAGAATGATATTTTATGTTAAAATACGAGCATGAAAACAATTGATGAAGATATTAAAACAGGACAATTTAAAAACATTTATTTATTTTACGGGGAAGAAGCATATTTGAAAAAGCAGTATAAGGATAAGTTAAAAAATGCACTTGTGCCGCCGGATGATACAATGAATTTTGCCGCATATGAGGGAAAGAATATCGACCTGACAGAATTGATTGATCTGGCGGATACTCTTCCCTTTTTTGCTGACAGAAGGGTAATTTTTATTGAGGACAGCGGCTTTTTTAAAGGCTCCTGCGAGGAGCTTGCAGAATATGTGCCGCGGGTTTGTGAAACAACTGTCATTCTTTTTGTGGAGAATGAGATTGATAAACGCTCAAAGCTTTATAAAGCGGTAAAGAATACAGGGAAGATTGTAGAATTTTCCACACAGACGGAAGAGCTTTTAACACGCTGGATTTTATCAAGGTTAAAGAAGGAAGGAAAGAAGATTACCGGTTCCGTGATGCAGTTTTTTTTAAGCAAGACCGGAACTGACATGGGGAATATAGACAGAGAGCTTGAAAAGCTGATTTGTTACTGCATGAACAAAGAGGTCATAGAGGCGGAAGATGTAGAGGCTGTCACGACAGAACAGACGACAAATAAAATCTTTGATATGGTGAATGCCATTGCAGAGCATAATCAGAGGAAAGCACTGGATTTATATTATGATCTTCTCACATTAAAAGAACCACCCATGCGTATTATGTATCTGATTTCGCGTCAGTTCCAGATACTTTTGAATATAAAGGATATGTCGTCCAAAGGATTTGATAACGGTACGATGGCACAGAAGGCAGCAATTCCGCCGTTTGCGGTGAGAAGAAACGTGACACAGGCAAAGGGCTTTACGATGCAGCAATTAAAGGATGCCATAAAAGATGGCGTGGAATTTGAGGAAGCAGTAAAAACAGGCCGTATGAATGACCAGATGGCAGTGGAACTTTTTTTGATAAAATACAGTAAATAACAGAAAAACCGCAGCATGCTGCGGTTTTTTGTGTAAAAAAATCACCAGTATGACGGTACTGGTGATTTCTTTTTTTGAATTCGCGAATTTTAATTTATCTTCTATTAAGCCATTGCGTTAACAAGTTTTGTTAAACGGGAAACTTTTCTAGCAGAATTGTTTTTGTGATAAACACCTTTAGAAGCAGCGCTTTCGATAGTAGAAATTGCAACTGTTAATGCAGCTTTTGCAGCTTCTTTATCGTTAGCAGCAACAGCAGCCTCAACTTTCTTGGTTACTGTTTTCACTTCAGATCTGATAGATTTGTTTCTAGCAGCTCTTGTTTCAGTTACTAAAATTCTCTTCTTTGCAGATTTAATGTTAGCCAATCTGTACACCTCCAATTTTTTTATGATTGTAATTGTTCATGATTGTTACATTAAAGCCGGACACGGACAGTTCAATGTAAACATACTAGAGTAGTATAGGATATTTCAATAAGGATGTCAATAGATAAAATGACATTTTTTGCAAATTTTTACAAATGAAAGTTTTTTTTGAGATACTGTCTGCTTCGCCCGTGGATAAATTTCTTATATAAGGACATACTAAGTAAAATCAGAGGGGAATTGCGAAACTCATAGATACAGTAAATTTGAGTTTCGCAATTCCCTGCTACAGAATGGAAAAAAGAGGAGAAGCGCTTATGTATCAAATTCGTACAGACCTTGCATTAGAGACACAGGAGAAGATGCAGGAGGAAAAGGTAGAACTGAAAGGGGTACGTTTTTCAGAGGAGAAAATCAGTAAAAACCTTACCGTAAGCACTGTAATTATTGAAACGGAAAATGGTGCAAAAGCCATGGAAAAGCCAAAGGGAACTTATATCACGATTGAGGCATCCAATATGGATGAGGAGGACGAGGATTATCACAGAGAGGTTTCCGAGCAGCTTGCAAAAGTAATGAAGCAGCTTATCAAAGTAAAAAAAGAGGATGTATCCATTTTAATTGTGGGACTTGGCAACCGGGCAGTCACACCGGATGCACTCGGTCCGAGAGTAGTCGATAATCTCTACATTACCAGGCACATCATCAACGAATATGGAAAATATGCGTTCGGAAAAGAGCATGTAAATAAAATCAGCAGCATTGTTCCGGGTGTTATGGCACAGACCGGAATGGAAAGCATGGAGATTGTAAGTGGTATTGTGAAAGAGACGAAACCGGATGTTGTCATTGCAATTGACGCGCTTGCCGCAAGAAATACGAAGCGCTTAAACCGTACCATCCAGGTGACGGATACCGGAATCAACCCGGGCAGTGGTGTTGGAAATCACAGGCATGCGTTAAATGAAAAAAGTGTCGGAGTGCCAGTGATTGCTATTGGAGTACCTACAGTTGTAGATGCTGCAACTATCGTAAATGATACAATGTTTAACCTGATTACAGCAATGAATCAGAGCCGGGAATTAAAAACGATTGGAAATTCACTAGAGGAGTTAAACGAAACAGAAAAATACGAATTAATCCGCGAACTGCTTTCGCCAAACTTAAATACCATGTTTGTTACGCCAAAAGACATCGACGAGTCGGTAAAACGTCTGAGCTTTACGATTTCGGAAGGGTTAAATATCGCGTTTATCGATAAAAATATTTTTGCATAATAAATGATGGAAAGCATAAGCTTTAATATGTATTTTTGTCGTGTAAAAAAAAGAAAACGAAAAAAAAATTATCAGAAAAGTATATTTTTTATCTTGTTTTTTGTGGCGATGGTAAGCTTCCTTGGACAGAGAAAAACGCTTTTTAAGGTGTGGAAACAGGAAATGCAGAGCGCTTGCTGGGACGGGATGACAAATTTTTTGTTTCCGGGATATTTTTTTGAAAAAAAAGGGGAACAGGGAGGCATACTATATGCGTTGGAAAAACAGCTTTTTCCGGTGGCAGATTATACGGTTTCGCTAAGAGCTTACGAGACACAGATAGAGAGCGATTTGTCCTATGATATGATTTTGGCGCGGGAGGCACTGGATGAAAACTATGTGGATGAAAACGGACAGGTTGTAATTACCAATGTGTCAGAGGATATGGTATCGGAAACGGAAACAGAGGAGGTAAGCGGAAACGATACCATACAGCCGGAACCGGAAGATATGACAGGGCAGCAGACGGCGGAAACAGGAGAACCGGCAGAAGAAACAGCAGAAGCTTCCATGCTGGCTGTGGCGGAACAGAAGGTGGTAGAGTATTCGCTTGACAAATTAAGTGATTATGATTATTTAATACAAAATTTTTATCAGGTGGACAGCACAACAACGATAAAAAGTGACCAGCTTAACGTCACAGAGCTTATGGGAAAAAATATGAATATTGCGCATGATGCCAGTACCCCGCAGATTTTGATTTATCATACGCATTCGCTGGAAGGATATGCGGACTCTGTTCCGGGAGATCAAACCACTACGGTTGTAGGAGTTGGCAGCTATCTGACAAAGCTACTAACAGAGCAGTATGGATTTAATGTAATTCATGATAAAGGACAGTACGATACCGTCCGGGATAAGGCATATTCTACCGCAGCTCCGGCAGTTGAAAAAATTCTTGCAGATAATCCGAGTATTGATGTTGTTATTGATTTACACCGGGATGGAGTAGGGGAAAACACAAGATTAGTCACAAATGTAAATGGGACGGATATGGCAAAGGTTATGTTTTTTAATGGGTTAAGCCGTACAACAGCGTTAGGGGATATTTCCTATCTTTATAATCCGTACATAGCAGACAATCTGGCATTTTCTTTTCAGATGCAGCTTACGGCTGCAGAGTATTATCC
>CAKRCJ010000182.1 GCA_934307185.1 uncultured Roseburia sp. | reverse complement strand
GGATAGTACATATTCCTGTGCCATCACACCTCCACCGAGAATAATTTTCGATGGATTGAATATACAACACAGTGTCACAAGTCCGGTACAGATATCATCAATCCAGCCATCTATCTGCTCTTTTACTTCCGGTCTGTCCTTTGCTGCAAAAATCTTTTTCCCATTATCCAGCGAAGCGTCTACATTTTTTGCCCGCTTCACAAGACCTGTAGTGGAAGCACATCTTTCATAGCAGCCGTCGAGACTGTCTGTTCCAGCTTTTATCTCCGGGTGAATGACAATCCCCCCAAAGCTTCCGGCGGAATAACATGCCCCGGCATATACTTTTTTATCAATAACGATACAGCCGCCCACTCCGGTTCCATACGTCAGACATAAAAAATCACTGCTGCCCATTCCCGCTCCGGAATGAAGTTCTCCCAATGCTGCCGCATTTACATCATTCTCCACCGCCACCGGAACATGAAATTCTTCTTCCAGTATTTTTTTTACCGGCATACCGGTATAGCCCGGAATATTGCTGTTTGCATAAAAAATGCTGCCGTCCTCTGTATTCACTTCGCCTGCTGTACTAATTCCGATTGCATCAAAACCAGTATAGGTATGAATGAGTTCCTTCACACGCTTCATCAAATGCTCTCCACCGAGGGATGCCTGGGTTTCCCATTCCTTTTTTTCGGTCAGCTCCACTCCATTCCAGAGTCCCGCTTTCATCGCGGTTCCTCCGATATCAACTGCCACAATTTTCATGAGTGTAATCCTTTCTGCCGGATTGCTCCTTTTTATTTTTCAATAGCTGCAACAAATCTGGCTGTGATTTCTGCCGGTCTGGTAATCGCACCGCCGACTACTAATGCAAATGCACCTGCTTCCAAAGCTTTTTTTGCCTGTTCCGGATAATGAATATGTCCTTCTGCAATAATCTTTGCCGGGCATTTTTCTGAAAGCTCATGAATAAATTCGAAATCAATATCATCGCAGCCTTTTGTCTCCGGTGTATAACCGCGCATCGTTGTTCCTACAAAGTCTGCCCCTGCATTTGCACAGGCAATACCTTCCTCAATCGTTGCACAGTCTGCCATTACAAGCTGATTTGGATATTTTGCTTTAATTGCTTCGATAAACTGCGCTGCCGTGCTTCCATCCGGTCTTAACGCGCTTGTTCCCTGTACAGCAATAATATCCGCACCACACGCTGCCAGCTCGTCTACTTCTTTCATCGTAACAGTAATGTACATTGGTGTTCCTTCATAGTCCTTTTTAATAATTCCAATAACAGGAAGGTGTACCACCTCTTTAATCTGTGTAATATCACGGACTGTATTTGCACGTATTCCGACTGCGCCAGACTGTGCGGCTGCCTTTGCCATAAGCGGCATAACTCCGCCCTCTTTTGTATATAACGGTTCATGCTCCAATGCCTGACAGGAGACAATCAAGCCTCCCTTTATCTGTTCCAATATCGCCTGTTTCTCCATACTTACTACCACACCTTTCTCTATTTCATGTTAAATCATTGCATCACCCACATTACTTTTTCTGCCGGTTCTGCAATTACATGCCTTACTACATTTCGATTTTAACTACTGCTTTTCTCACATGCGTACATGTATGATTGATACAGCTAGGTTTATGAAGCTCATCTGGTAAAAAAATAACAAACTTTCCATCCCCTAAAATTCCACTGCAGGCTGCTGTGCCACTTTTAAAGCCAACATCTGACTCTGCATTAAATTCCTCTGCCATATCTCCGGTTAATGTATATTCCCAACATTCGCTTCCGGTAATATCAATCTGAAGGTCTGCATATTTTTTATGATATTCAAAAGCTGCACCTTCTGCTTCCCTTAAATCAGCCTCCATGACATTCACAAAAACCTGCTCGCCATCAATAACTGTTTTTCCATCAGGAAGTGCAGTCAAATCGCAGGATTTCAAAAAATCAATCGCCGTGTCTAAATTCTTATGTAAACCACGGTACTGTTCCAAATTATGTAATACATCAGTAATCATTTTTTCCGCCTCACTTTGCATGTGTTTTTTACACTTAAATTATTTTCTGAAAGGGCTGCTGCATTAAAGATATAAAATTTATACTTTAATGCGACAGCCCTCTCTTATTTTATAATTCTGCAATCGCTTTTTCAATCATTTTCTGTGCTTCTGCAACAACTTCTTCATCCTCTGGAACAAGTGGTGCAAGTGGAAGTCTGACACTTCCTAACTCAAGTCCATACATTCTATGTAAAATCTCTTTCATGACTGCATAGAGATTACCTTTTGCTTCACACATTTTGTAAATAATAGCATCTGCTTTATATTGAATTTTCATTGCTTCAGCAAAATTATTTTCACGGATAAGCTTATCCATCTTCACAAACAATTCCGGCATTACCGCATAGGTTCCACCAATTCCTCCGTCTGCTCCAATGGCACGTCCGGATACAAACTGTTCATCCGGTCCATTAAATACTACAAATCCGTTCTCGCCGCGCTCTTTTATGCCTTCTGCCTTAAACATTTGAATATCCTGTGTCGGCATGGAAGAATTCTTTACTGCAATGACATTTGGGTTTTTTAACATTTCTTTTAACAGGTTCATGGACAATGCCGTTCCTGCAAGCTGCGGAATGTTGTAAATCACAAAGTCAAGCTCCGGTGCTGCTGCACTCATTGCATTCCAGTATTCTGCAATGGCATACTCTGGTAAATGGAAATAAATTGGCGGAATAGAAGCAATCGCATCTGCCCCAACGCTCTGTGCGTGTGCTGCAAGCTCCACGCTGTCTGCGGTATTATTGCATCCTACGTGCGCAATAACAGTAAGTTTTCCTTTTGCCTCCTCCATAACTGCTTCAAGCACTTTTTTACGCTCATCTACATGCTGGTAAATACATTCACCGGAAGAGCCTCCAACATATACACCTTTTACTCCTTTTGAAATAAGGTGGCGTGTCAGCGCTTTGACACCTTCGGTTGAGATTTCTCCTTTTTCGTCATAGCAGGCATAAAACGCTGGAATGACACCCTGATACTTTGTAATATCTCTCATTTTGTCTTCACTCCTCTATTAAGAAATTAATATAAGTTTAACCTTTTACAGCTCCCATTGTAATTCCTTTTGTGAAATACTTCTGGAATAACAGGAATACGATAATAATCGGTACTGCTGCTAGTGCGGCACCAGCCATAATCAGACCGAAGTCTGTTGCATTTTCAGCCTGTAACTTGGCAATACCAAGAGAAATTGTCAGGTTACTTGTACTTGATAACATGATTAACTGCATGAAATAATCATTCCAGCTGTTAATAAATGTAAAGATTGCCAATGCTCCAATACCCGGTTTAATCATCGGTACTACAATCTGTAAAAATGTTTTTGCCTCGCTTGCGCCATCAATCTGGGCTGCCTCTAACATTTCAGACGGTACACCTTCCGAGAACTGCTTCATTAAGAATACACCAAATGGCCAGCCTACGATAGGGAAAATTACCGCCCAGATTGTATTATACAAATTCAGATTTGACATTTCACGAAGTAATGGAACTAAAATAACCTGTTTTGGTAATGCCATTGCACATACAATCATGGTGAAAAGGAACTGGCGTCCGACAAATCTCTTTTTTGCAAGTGCATATCCTGCCATAGCGGCTGTAATACAGGTAAGTATCATAGACATTACTGCCATAAACACTGTATTAATCAGCCAGCGGATTGCTGCCGGAACACTTGGTCCTGTAACTGTCAGTTTTAAATCCCTGCTTCCTGTAATTAAGCTGCTGAATGGAATATTAAACTGGAACAAAGGTGCTGTCTGGCGGCTGAATAACTTCTGATAGTTTGCCAGTGTCCATTCTTTTGGCCACCAGATTGGTGTTGTGGAGTTAATCGCTGCGTTCGTTTTAAAGGAACCGGTAATAATCCAATATAACGGAAACGTAAATAAAACTGCCAGTATTACAATTGCAATGATACTTATTATTTTGTAAACAGAAGGATGTTTTTGACTTTTTTTGTTTTCCATATCCGTATCCCTCCTAATCATTCTTATTTCCAAGCTTAAACTGGATTGCAGAAAGAATGGCAATCATAATAGCAAGTACAACGCCCATTGCATCGCCATATCCGTAACGGTACAGTTTAAATGCGGAATAATAAATGTAATACATAATTGTGTCTGTGCTGTGGTTTGGTCCACCGGATGTTAATAACTGAATCAGTGCAAAACACTGGAAACTGTTAATTGTTGTAATAACAAGAATGTATAATGTGGTCGGCATAATCTGTGGCCACTTAATCTTCCAGAAAGCCTGAAAACTTGTAGCCCCATCTACGTTCGCTGCTTCTACCAACGAGGAGTCTACATTACCAAGTGCAGATACATAAAGTACAATTGGCTGGCCAACAGAAGTTGTAAGCAAAATTAATATGATACATGCAAGAGCATATCTTTCATCACCGAGCCAGTTAATATTCTGGTCGATAAGTCCTGCTTTTGTACCAAGATAATTAAAAATTCCATAGTAATTGTTAAACATCCATTTCCAAACAACGGTAACTGCTACGGAACCAGTTACAACTGGAAGGTAAAAGATAATTCTGAATAAAGAAGTTGCCCATCCCTTTAAATCGACGATTACAGAGGATACCCATAAGGAGAAAATACATGTAATCGGGACAGAAACAACTACGATAATAAATGTATTTTTCAATGCGCCTAAGAATACTTTATCCTGAAACAGTTCTTTATAGTTTGCCAGTCCGATAAAGACATCTGCCGAGTTCATGGTTGAGTCAAAAAAACTGGTCCAAACACATAATACAATCGGATAAATTACAAATCCCAGAAAGAAAATTAAACTAGGAAGTAAAAAAAGATATGCCGCGGTCGTTTCTTTTCTTACCAGTACACGGCTGCGCTTTGATGGTTTTACTGCTGATTTCAAAGAAAACACCATCCTTTCAACAACTTTTTGGTTAAAAAGCCCCTCCTCCGGATTTCCTGCGAGGAGGGGCTCTTAGTCACACTCTGGTTACTTTATTATTTATAATATTTATTGAGCTGCTGCGTTTGCTGTTGCTACAAATTCGTCAACTGCTGTCTGAACATCAGCACCGCTGCCAACCTGCTGAAGCATATTCCACCAAGCTGTACGAGCTTCTGCCCAGCCTGGAGTTACCTGATAGTAATCACCAAGGTACTGCATTAATG
>CAKRCJ010000181.1 GCA_934307185.1 uncultured Roseburia sp. | reverse complement strand
GATACAGAGTCAGTGGATGCAACAGAATCCGTACAGTAAAGAAAAATAGATTGCCACATGTGCACCGGAGAAAAAACGGTGCATATGTGGCATTTTTATATGTACCAGAACTATTGTGGTTTCATTTATTTTATGCTATTCTAAAAAAATGAGAATGAAAAACTGCAAAAATAAATTTGATTTGGGTAAAAAGAATGAAGAAAAACAACATTGTATTAATTGGAATGCCTGGTGTAGGAAAAAGTACAGCAGGAGTAATTCTTGCAAAAGTATTAGGATATCAGTTTCTGGATGCAGATTTGGTTATTCAGGAGCAGGAAGGCAGGCTGTTGTGTGAGATTATAGAAGAAGTTGGGACGGACGGCTTTATTGAAGTGGAAAACAGGGTAAACAGTTCACTTTCCGTAGAGCATTCGATTATTGCAACCGGCGGAAGCGTCGTGTATGGCAAAGAGGCGATGGAGCATCTTAAGAGTATCGGAACAGTAGTTTACTTAAAGCTGCCTTATGAGGTTTTGGCGAGACGTTTAAGCGATATCAAAGGCAGAGGCGTTGTGCTGAAGGATGGACAGACACTGAAGGATTTATATGAGGAACGTGTTCCCTTATATGAGAAATACGCGGATATTACGGTAAATGAATATGGACTTAATGTAGAGCAGACCATTGACCGGATTTTAGAGTGTATGGGCACCGGAAAATAACAAAAACTTTAAGGCTAAGGAAATATAAGCAGATGCATATGAGAAAACCGACAGCAGGGACAATTGTACAGGCTTGTATTATAGGAGGACTGTTTTTATTTTTACTGTTTTCTGCTCTTTCACAGAAAATAACAATTGGGCAAAAGTATCAGCAGGTTTTTTATAATGGAGAGTTAGTAGGAAATATCGAAAAAAATATGAATGCAGACCGGCTCATGCATGAGGTGAGACGGGAGCTTGCAGCAGAGAGCGAAAATCCGGTATGTATGGATTATGAATATTCTGTCAGTACAGGAAGTGATTGGTTCACTCCATTAATGGAAAAACAGGAATTAAAAGACGCATTAAAGGAGAAAATGAGAGTATCAGAACTTGATACGCTTGTAGAGGCTTATACCGTTGCGATTGAGGGATACCGTGCAAATTTTCAGAGCATGGAGGAAGTGACTGCTTTTTTGAATACAGTTAAGGACGAAGCGGATGAAAACGGACAGTTTACAACAGCAATTTCAGCCGAAGAAGGTCATATCAGCGGAATTTATAAAGCGGGGCTTACGGAAACTAATCCAGTAGAAAATATAGAAGTGATACCGGAGGAAACATTGGCGGATAATGTCATTTCCGGGGTAAATGCAGCGTTTAATAACCGGATGGAATACGCGTTTGCCAATCCGAAGGATGACAGCTACGAGACCGGTATTTTAGACATGGATTTCATCGAAGACGTAGAAGTGTATGAAAAGTATGTTTCTAAAGATGAACTTTCAGATGTGGCTTCAGAAGTAGAGGAAGTAACAAAAGAGAAAGAAACGAATAAAATATATGTAGTAGAAAGTGGCGACGTTTTATCTGTAATTGCTATGGACCATGATACAACAGTGGCAAATATTGTGGCACTGAACGGATTTAGCAGTGCAGAGACAAGTATTTATCCGGGACAGGAGATTATCATAGCAGTTCCGGAACCGGATTTAAGCCTTCGTGTGGTAAAGGGCGAAGTATATGAAGAAGAATATAATGCAGATCCGGTTATTATTGAAAATGACAGCTGGTACACAACAAAGCAGGTTGTTCATCAGGAAGGAACGCCAGGACGCAGGGAACGGAATGACGTTGTTACCTATGATAACGGAATAGAAGTATCCAGGGAACTGGCACATCAGACAATTATAGTAGAGTCTGAGCCATCCATTATTGAACAGGGAACGATTACTCCGCCAACCTATATTAAGCCGTTAGCAGGAGGACGATTTACCTCCGGATATGGAAAACGCTGGGGAAGAATGCATAAAGGGGTTGACTGGGCATGTCCGGTCGGAACAACCGTGTATGCATCAAGTGGAGGAACTGTTGTCAGTGCAGCTTACAGCAGCTCTTATGGTTACAATGTGGTAATCAGCCACCCGGATGGCAGAATGACAAGATATGCGCATAACAGCAAGCTGCTTGTAAAGGCAGGACAGCACGTAGAGCAGGGACAGAGCATTGCATTAAGTGGAAGCACCGGACGTTCGACCGGCCCGCATGTGCATTTTGAGATATATATCAATGGTGTCGCTGTAAACCCATTGAAATATCTGGGACAGTAAGTAAGTCTTTGTTTGCCGAATTAGTTACAGTGTGCTATAATATTGAGACAAATGGCGGGAACCGCTTGACAAAAACATGGAATGGTTACTATAATAATGTGCTTGTACGTAATCATTTAACAGGGTCTGCACAGACCATACAAAAATGTTCATAGAGGTGTAAAATGGAACAGTATGTGATTAAAGGTGGCAATCCTTTAGTGGGCGAAGTGGAAATTGGCGGAGCAAAAAATGCGGCACTGGCAATTCTTTCCGCAGCGGTCATGACGGATGAAACTGTTACGATAGAAAATCTCCCAAATGTGAGAGATATAAATGTATTATTAAATGCAATTCAGGAAATCGGAGCAAAGGTTGACAGAATTAATGCCCATACAGTTAAGATTAACGGCTCATTTATCCGTGATTTTAATGTAGATAATGAGTATATCCGGAAAATCAGGGCATCTTATTATCTGATTGGTGCTCTTTTAGGAAAATATAAAAGAGCAGAAGTAGCGCTTCCGGGGGGATGTAATATCGGAAGCCGTCCGATTGATTTACATTTAAAGGGCTTTAGTGCCTTGGGTGCGAATGTGGATATTAAGCACGGACTGGTTCATGCATCTGCTGAGAAATTGACAGGAACCCATATTTATCTGGATAAGGTGTCTGTAGGAGCGACCATCAATATTATGATGGCGGCATCTATGGCAGAGGGAAAGACGATCATTGAGAATGCAGCAAAAGAGCCGCATGTAGTTGATGTTGCCAACTTCTTAAACAGCATGGGTGCACAAATTCGTGGAGCCGGTACAGACGTTATCCGTATTGTCGGTGTGGAAAAACTCCATAAGACAGAGTATTCCATTATTCCAGACCAGATTGAAGCAGGAACGTTTATGTTTGCAGCAGCAGCAACCAAAGGTGATGTTACAGTCAAGAATGTCATTCCAAAGCATTTAGAGGCAACCACTGCGAAGCTATTAGAAATCGGCTGTGAGGTGGAGGAATTTGATGATGCTGTCCGTGTTGTTGCGTCCAAACCGCTTCATCATACACAGGTAACGACACTTCCTTATCCAGGATTCCCAACAGACATGCAGCCACAGATGGCAGTTGTCCTTGGAATTTCTGAGGGAACAAGTACAGTTACAGAAAGTATATTTGAGAATCGTTTCAAATATGTAGATGAGCTGACACGTATGGGTGCCAACATTAAAGTGGAAAGCAATATTGCAATCATCAACGGAACCGAACGCTATACAGGTGCAAGAGTGAATGCGCCTGATTTAAGAGCCGGTGCGGCACTTGTTATCGCAGGGCTTGCGGCAGAAGGGATTACGGTTGTAGATGACATTTACTATATAGAGCGTGGATATGAAGAATTTGAAGCAAAGTTAGCGTCTTTAGGTGCTCTTATTGAGAAAGTAAGTACAGAAAAAGATATTCAGAAATTTACGTTAAAGGTATCATAAATAATAAACAAAAAAGACCATGGAAATTAAATTTCGTTTTAATTTCCATGGTCTTTTTGTTATGACAATAGAATGCCCATAGAGCATACATTCATCATGTATTTTAAAGCACCGTCTGTATATGAAGCTCCGGCTCTCTGGAAAGGTCGATACATGTTCCATCCATCAACTGGATAATTGGTTTGGAGTAACGGTTCTGGTTTAACATAACGATATTTGCAACACGCCCATCATTTAACAGAACACGGTTATTCTGGTATGTTCCTGCAATATGGGATAAAAAGGTCAGGATAAACTGTGGCTTGTATTTGGAAAGTCCGTCCTTTTCAAAATTATCAATTACCTGAAAAACACATAAAGGTGCGCGGTAAGAACGTGCAGCGGTCATAGCATCATATACATCTGCAATGGCAACAATTCCGGCGTAATCATCAATTTCATCCTGCTTTAAACCGGAAGGGTATCCGCTTCCGTCACAACGCTCATGATGGGAGAGCGCAGCGGCCCGGATGTGAGGATTTAAAGGCAGTGCACGAAGTAAATCATAGCTGAACTTTGTATGCTTTTTGACGAGTGCAAATTCTTCGTCTGTGTACTTTCCCGGTTTATTTAAAATATCGTTCGGAATTTTTAACTTTCCTATGTCGTGCAATGCGCCGGCAAGTGTGATTAAATCAAGCTCTTCCGGGGAAAATTTAAGCCAGCGGCCGAGTCTTCTGCTGATTAGCGCAACATTTACACAATGCGTGTAAACCGAGTCCTTTAAGGAGCGCATATTGTGCAACATATCAAAAAGCTCCAGAGAGGTTTTGCAGGAATAGTAGAGGTCTTTGGTCACAGATAAAAGCTGTTCATGGTCGAACGGTTTATTCTCTGTTACAAAGCTTTCGAAAATGCTGTGGTAAATTGCAATCGTTTTGGAATATGAAATCTGGAAATCCTGAAATTCTTTTGAGCGGACAACCTTTTGGGAATAAGAAGGCGCCTGGGCAGAAGGCTTTGCCAGGACAGGTGGAGTTGCAGTTTCATCTTTTTTTGAAGACTCATCCAAAGAAAATTCTATAGCAACTTCTGGAATATTGTAAAATCTGATACGGGAGATAAGCCGTTCGGTTAGCTTTTCTCCTTTGGAAACGATCATCTGTCCTGTCTTTGTCAAAACAGCATCTGCTGTTATCATGCCGGGATTTAAATCGTTTGTCTGATAATATTTTGTCATTTGTGCACCCCATTCTAATGCAATACATTATATTTTATAAAAGTAGTATATGTGTCTGAAAAATGAAAGTCAATAAAAAGGCTATACATTTTTTGCCAATTGTATATGAATGAAGAAAAAGCCTTGACAGAAGGAGGGAAAGATAGTAAGGTAGTGCACGTAAGATTTGAAAATTCAATATTGTACAAAATTTTCTTATTCAGAGTGATGGAGATACATAGGATCTATGAAGTCACGGCAACCCCTCTACGGAAGGTGCCTA
>CAKRCJ010000180.1 GCA_934307185.1 uncultured Roseburia sp. | reverse complement strand
GTCCCAGATTATCATGTTCCCGGGCGGCTTCTCCGCAGGTGACGAACCGGACGGTTCTGCAAAATTCTTTGCAACTGCATTCCGTAATGCAAAGATGACAGAAGCAGTCATGAAATTATTAAATGAGCGTGATGGTCTTTGCCTTGGTATCTGTAATGGTTTCCAGGCACTCATTAAGTTAGGACTGGTTCCATACGGTGAAATCCGTCCACAATCTGCCGAGTCACCAACTTTAACCTACAATACCATTGGACGTCATGTGAGCAAAATGGTTTACACCAAAGTTGTTTCCAACAAGTCCCCATGGTTACAGGGAGCAGAGCTTGGAAAAACATACTGTAATCCGGCTTCCCACGGTGAAGGACGCTTTGTTGCACCGGAAGAGTGGTTAGATAAACTGTTTGCAAACGGACAGGTGGCAACCCAGTATGTGAATGAAGCAGGTGTTCCGACCATGGACGAGGAATGGAATGTCAACGGTTCCTACCGTGCAATTGAAGGCATCACAAGCCCGGATGGCCGTGTACTTGGTAAGATGGCTCACTCCGAAAGACGTGACAGAAGCGTTGCAATGAACATTTATGGAGAGCAGGATATCAAGATCTTTGAATCCGGCGTGGCTTACTTTAAATAAAATGATATTGATTTTAATACAGTTATTGTAAAAAAATACAGACCTTGCAGAAAGAAAATACATTCTGCAAGGTCTTTTTGATAGATGAATATGCGGATTATAACGGTAAAAAGTATCAGTTATAAAACAAAATAATAAAGATTGAAAAGTTAGTTTGTATATGATAAAATATCCGACAAATCGGAAAAATGTGAGAGAAGAAATGTATGAAAATATATGAAAAAATTTTTGACAGACTGGAAACATTACATATGAGCCAGACAGAATTATCAAAGAAAACAGGGATAGCTACCAGTACGATAAGTGATTGGAGAAAGAAAAAGATGAATCCACAGGCTGATAAGCTGGTTCCAATTTGTAAGGCATTGGATATGACGCTTGCAGAGTTACTATGTGAGGAAGAGGAAAGCAGCCATTCAATTTTGAAATCAGATTATATTTTGGATGAAAAAGTAATAATTGAGAAAATACTTATGTCTCCTGCTGAGATTAAAGGACGAGTATTCCAATATTTTAATGATATATATTTAAGTTCAGAAAAAGATTTGTCAGATAAAAAGAAAGTAAGGAATGTTTCTATTATTCAGGATGCAGAAGGTAAAAAAATAGTTCTTATTAATGATAAAAAATTTAAAGGATTGTCAAAAGCTGACTGGAAAGAAGTTGAAAATTATTTAAAGGAATACGTTGGCGATTTCTATGAAATAGAATATTGCTCAGAAAAGATTTTTATAGATACAGATTTTCCAGATGAGTACTCCAATTCAGATAGCAGAATTGCACTGAAAGGACCAAGAAGAGTTGCAAAGGCAAATGCTGCACAGGCAATTCCGGAATTAGTACGAATAGCGACACCTGCGAAAGAAATCTGGCAGCAGAATAAAGAATCAAAACACGAAAAAGATGCAAAATATGGGTGGTATAGATATAACGTGCGTTTTGGAATCCCAGTGTACAATAATGATGGAGAATTGGAGCGATATAACATTTTTGGAGCAGTTATGTTAGTAAGACATGATGAAGATGGAAAAAAATATCTTTATGATTTTACAACAATAAAAAAAGAAACGAATGGCCCGCTTGAGTCATAGACTGTACGGTGAAAACCCGTTTCTTTTTAAAAGGATACAATAAAGATGAAAAAATGTCAACTTAATATTTGGGGGAGAATGACAATCTATTTACAAACAGTACTCAATTCTTTATACTGAAATAGTTGATAAGGATAACCAAAACATGAAAGGTAAAGGGAAAAGGAATGAAGGTTACATCAAGCAAACTGATTGAACAGAAGAAACCGATTCTGAAACAATTATTAGATAGATTGCTGCAGACATATTCATATGCATCTATTCTGATGACAGACTCAAAGGGAAAAGACTATGCAGTTTCCAGACAGGGCATTAGCATCAACGAAAGTATGCTTGCAGAGCAGGGGTACGTGGTAAAAGTATATGATGGTGACAGCTATGGGGAATATGCGTTTAACCACATCGAGGAAAATGAAATTGACACAATTTTAGAGCAGGTGAAAAATCATGTGATGCCTTGGGCAGATAAGCTTTCTGACGGCATGACCGTGAAAAAATATCCACAGCTTGAAGAGGAAGAATATCATTTTGAAAAAAGTACCGGGTATGAAGTTTCACCGGAAGAATTAGGGGATGAGGAAATTATAAAACGTCTTAGCAAAGTGAGGGAAAAGGCACTGGCACAGGACGAAAAAGTGATTGAATTCCAGACAGTATGCCAGTATCAGCTTTATCATAAACTGTTTTTGTCCCCGAAAAAAGATATGACGCAGAATGTCATGTGGACCTGTGGAATGCTTCTTGGTCTGATTCCAAAGGGCGAAGAGATGAAAATGTCATATGAAAGCTGCTCGGACTGTGGCGGAATGGAAGTTTTAGACCAGTTAGAGGCAAAAATTCCACATGCAATAGAAGTTTTGAATAATCTTGCAGACAGTGAACCAATCACGCCAGGGGAGTACGAATGTATTTGTGACCCGGACGTTACGGGCATGATTGTGCATGAAGCGTTCGGCCATGGAGTTGAGATGGATATGTTCGTGAAAAAACGGGCACTTGCAGAAAAATATATCGGAAAACAGGTGGCATCAGAGCTTGTTACCATGCATGACGGCGCGGCAGCAGCTTCCCAGACTGCAACCTTCTTCTTTGATGATGAGGGAACGATTGCGCAGGATACCGTTATTATTGAAAAAGGTATTTTAAAGACCGGAATGTGTGATGCACAGGCAGCAATGGCACTTGGCGTAAAACCGACCGGAAACGGAAGAAGACAGGCAACCGACCATAAAGCATATACAA
The DNA here is from genome assembly GCA_934307185.1 of uncultured Roseburia sp. Lineage (GTDB taxonomy): Bacteria > Bacillota > Clostridia > Lachnospirales > Lachnospiraceae > Roseburia. The sequence goes on along the minus strand of CAKRCJ010000180.1, from coordinate 2,276 downwards.
GAATGACGAATACCTTCTTTGAGCCGGGAACAGATAAAGTAGAGGATATGATTGCATCCGTTTCCTATGGATTTTATCTGGAAAATCCAAGCAGTGGCATGGAGGACCCGAAAAACTGGGGAATACAGTGTCTTGTCAGTGTTGCCAGAGAGATTAAAGACGGAAAATTCACTGGAAAAGTATTTTCTCCAATCGTACTTACCGGATATGTACCGGATTTGTTAAAATCTATTTCCATGATGTCAGATACGAAAGAACTTGCCGGAACCGGATACTGTGGAAAAGGGCACAAAGAGTGGGTAAAAGTATCGGACGGAGGCCCATATATTAAGGCAAAAATCAGACTGGGCTAGAAGGGAGAAAAAAGATGCGGGAAAAAATATTACAGGCAATAAAAAAATTTGGAATAGAAAAATATCTGGTAACAGAAAAGCGCACAGAAGGTGCAGAGTTATATTTTATAAAAAAAGAGCTGGATATGCGCAGAATGAAAAATGTGGCATCCGCAAATGTTACGATTTACCGTGATTTTGAGGAAAACGGAAAGAAAATGCGGGGTTCCGCCAACATTTGTATTTTCCCTGAAATGACACAGGAGGAAGTAGAGAAAGCTGTGAGCGGTGCTTACTATGCGGCATCCTTTGTAAAAAACGACTTCTTTGAACTTCCAAAAGGAAAAAAAGAAGATAAAGTGACAGTAAAAAGCGGGCTTTGTGGAAAAAGTCTGACAGAAATTGCAGATGCATTTGTGAAAGCGCTTTACAGTGTGGATTTGAAAGAGGACGCATTTATAAATACTTCGGAATTTTTCGTAAACCGGACGAATACGGCAGTTTACAATTCAGAGGGCATCGATGTTTCCTATGAAAAAACAAGTGTGAACGGGGAATTTATTGTACAGTGTATCACGCCGCAGGATGTAGAGCAGTATCAGGATTTTGCTTACGATGATTTTGATACAGAAGCTCTGGCAAGTCAGGCGAAAGAGGCATTGGAGAGAGTACGCGACAGGGCAGCCGCAACCGAAGCACCGGAAAAAGGAAATTATAAACTGCTGCTTTCCGGAAAAGAACTTTCCCAGTTGATGACACTTTATACAGAACGTTCCTCCTCAAATATGATTTATCCAAAATATTCCAATTATGAAAAAGGAATGAACGTACAGGGAGATAACATAAAGGGAGAAAAAATAAATCTTACCCTTCATGCCTCTAATCCATATTCGGCAGAGGGAATTGCGATGAAGGATTTGGAGCTTTTAAAAGAGGGAGAGTTAAAGGCAATCCATGGAAATGCCCGTTTTGCTTACTATCTGGGCGTAGAGCCGACCGGAAATTACAGTGCGGTAAAATTAGACAATGGTACAAAAGACTTTGCAGAGATGAAAAAGGAGCCGTACCTTTATGTTGTCAGCTTTTCCGATTTTTCCATGGACAGCTTCAGCGGTTACTTTGGAGGAGAAATCCGTCTTGGCTATCTCTATGATGGAGAAAAAGTAACACCGGTAACCGGCGGTTCAGTCAGCGGTAATCTTTTAGAATTACAGAAGGATATGGTATTTTCGACCGAGCGTTATAAAGATAAAAATTATGACGGACCATTTGCAGTGGAATTTAAAAACGTGGCAGTGGCAGGAAAGTAATGTTTTCATGGCGGCGAGCATAAGAGATAGAGTAAATGAAAGCAGAAAATAAAAAGGAACATTACATAAATGGAACAGAAAAAGTTTCCGTGTATGTAGTGTTCTTTTTTTTGTGGAGGCAGATAAAATGGAGATGAAAAACATGAAGAAAAATCTGAAAAACAAAATGAAAAAGATGGTTGCAGGAATGATGCTTGTCTGTTCACTGCTTACATTGTTTGGTGGAGTAAGCAGTGAAGAAGTCATGTCATGTGTTGATGTTATAATTGGTAGTGATACTAAAAATTAAATTATTTTAATAGAAAAATCATTAAGAAAGGATTTCTTCAGTACTTCGGAATTCGGTTTTAATTCATATAGTTCCTGGATACTGCATGCATAATGTGCAAATTTTGTTGCCGGTTCATATTGCTGGCATTCTGCAAGACACTGGCAATAATAAAAGAGAAAATATCCAAAGGTGGCTAAATTTCCCTTGAGTAGTTGGTGATTCGAACTTGTAAACAAATCAGTTGCCTCATAATAATGATGTTGTGCATATAAACTGTGTTCATACATATATAATGTCAGTAGAAAAACACTATTTATAAAAAGTATATCGAGAGAATGAACGGAGAGGTAGTCAAGTAATTTT
>CAKRCJ010000179.1 GCA_934307185.1 uncultured Roseburia sp. | reverse complement strand
TTGTAAGCCTGTTTGTCCGTGACAGCGATGTTATAAAAGAAGGTGTGACATATTTAAGGCTGATTTCCTTTATGTATGTACTTCCGGCGGTGACAAACGGAATACAGGGCTTTTTCCGTGGAATTGGTGATTTAAAGGTTACGTTAATCAGCAGTATGGTGAATATGGGTGTGCGTGTGCTTGCCGCATTTATTTTTGTCTTTGCATTTGCAATGAAAGTAGAAACCTTTCCGTTTGCATGTCTTGCCGGATGGATTGCAATGCTGCTTGCGGAAGTCCCATTGCTTGTAAAAAGTTATCGGAGGTTTTAAAAAATATGACTCAGGAAAACGGGAACTATTTATTTTTGTGGGAAAAAACAGCAGAGAAGGAAATCCGGCTGCTTCGTGTATTTGGGGAAAGCGGGGCGGTTGTCATCCCCGAAGAAATTTCTGGGTTTACGGTGACGGAGATAGGAAATTACTGCTTTTCAAAGCAAAGACTGCCGGATACGGTCATCTGCTATACAGCCTGCATAAATCAACAGGAAAAAAATGCCATATTATATGAAAAAAATACAGAAGAGCTTTTAAATAAATTTCCTGTTTTACATGAAATTTCTGAAAAATATATTGAACAGATAAAACTTCCTGCAACGGTAAAAAAAATCGGTGCATGTGCATTTTATAACTGCACGAGGATGAAAAAAATCGTACTATATCCTGGGTTAAGCGAAGCAGGCAGTGATGCGTTTATGAACTGCCTGAATTTAAAGAAAATTGATATGCTTGCATCCGTTGAGGAAAAAACAGGGTTAAAGCAACTATTAGCCCAGATAAAATGGCAGGTGGAGGTTGCCTTCTATCATCCGTCGGATACGTTAGAGGCGCAGTTTTTATTTCCGGAGTATTATGAGAGTTATGATGAGATTGGACCGGCACATATTTTTGAATTAAACTTGAGCGGAGAAGGCTTTCGTGCGAGACAGTGCTTTAAAGATGGCGTGTTTCTGACGGAGCCTTACGATGAAATTTTTGAAAAGGCATGTGTGGAAGAGTCGAAGGAAGTTTTAGCAGCTATGGCATGGGACAGGCTTTTTGTAAAAAAGGATTTATCAGATGAGGCAAGAAGCAATTATGAAAGTTATCTGAAAGACGAGGGAAAAATTATTGTTAATAATTTTATAAAGAAAAGACGGCTGACAGAGCTTGTGTTCTTTTTCCGGGAAGGATATGGAACAGAGGAGCTGTTAAAGGAAGCAATATATGCTGCTTCCAATGAGCAGTGGACAGAAGGGACGGCAGGTCTTTTGAGTTTAAAGGAAGAATTGTTTGCACAGTCAGAGCGTGAGAAAACAATAAAAGAAAGATATTCTTTTGATGATTTTTAAGCGGCGGAGGAAAAATGGAACAATACAGACAAAAACACCTACAGACACAGAGCGAGTGGGAAGCGGACATGGCAGAAAAGGTACTTAATTATGTCCGCAATGAAATATATATGGATTTACGTTTCTTAGATAAAGCACTTTCCGTTCTGGTTTTTAAACCGGATGAGAATATCTCTGCTTTTGCAACGGACGGAAGTTATCTTTCTTTTTCACCGGAGCAGGTGCTGCGTGTCTTTAAAACCAATCCCAGATACCTGGACCGGGCATATCTGCACAGCATACTGCACTGTATTTTCTTTCATTTATGGATTGGCGGGCAAAGGGACAAAAACAGATGGAATCTTGCCTGCGATATTGCAGTAGAGTACACGATTGATAACATAAAAAAGCCGTGTACCAGCCGGATTTTAACGTGGCAGAGGCAGAAGCTTTATGAAGAACTAGAGCAGGAGCAAAGCGGTATTTCTGCTGCCGTAATTTACCGGTTTCTTTCCGCAAAAACGCCGAAAGAGTGCATCTTATTGCAAAAAGAGTTTTACACGGATGATCATAGATACTGGCCGAAGGAAGAACAGAAAAACGCGAAAAATGACGCAGCAAGAAAGCAGTGGGATAACATCGCAAGACAGACGCAGATGGAAAAAGAAAGCCGCGGTGATGAGACAAAAGACGGGGAAGAGCTGTTTGCAAGCCAGATGAAAGCAGGAAAAAGCAGGCGAAGCTATGAAGATTTCTTAAAAAAATTTTCTGTATTACAGGAAGAACTTCATCAGGATCCGGATGAATTTGACTTAAATTATTATAGTTATGGGTTAAGGCTTTATAAAAATATGCCGTTAATTGAACCGGTGGAAAGCCGTGAGGTGATGAAAATACGTGAGTTTGTCATTGCAATTGATACGAGCTATTCGACAAGCGGTGAACTCATTAAAAATTTTTTGAAGGAAACCCATACAATTTTATCCCAGAAAAGCAGCTTTTTTAGAGAAAGTAAAATCAGGATTATACAATGTGACAATGAAGTGCGCACAGATGCAGTCGTAAGTGGCAGTGAGGAATTGCAAAGGTTTTTAGACAGGTTTGAGGTTATTGGCGGCGGCGGAACAGATTTCCGTCCGGTATTTTCTTATGTGGAGCAGCTAATCGAACAGGGAACGATAAAAAACCTCTGTGGTCTGCTTTATTTTACCGATGGAAAAGGAACTTATCCGAAAAAGCGCCCGGATTATAAAACAGCATTTTTATTTTTAGATGATTATGACGAAATTGCTGTTCCCCCATGGGCAATGCGGCTCCGGCTGGAACCGGAAGAATTTACAGACCGGAAATGAAATGGACAGATTAAAAAACAAACATTACAGAAGGACAGGGAGAAAAAATGAACATAAAACAGGCAAAACAGGAGATTGCGCGTACCGTAAAAGCATATCTTTTAAAAGATGAATTTGGAAATTATAAAATTCCATCTATCAGGCAGCGCCCAATGCTTTTAATCGGCCCTCCTGGAATTGGAAAAACACAGATTATGGAACAAATTGCAAGAGAATGTGAAATCGGACTGGTTGCATATACAATTACACATCATACGAGACAGAGTGCCGTAGGACTTCCGTTTATAAAGGAAGAACAATTTGAAGGACAGACGTATTCCGTCACCGAATATACGATGAGCGAGATTATCGCAAGCATTTATCGTAAAATAAAAACCTCTGGAAGAAAAGAAGGTATTTTATTTATTGATGAAATTAACTGTGTTTCGGAAACGTTAGCACCGACAATGCTGCAATTTTTGCAGTGTAAAACATTTGGTAATCAGGAAATTCCACAGGGATGGATTATTGTAGCTGCGGGAAATCCACCGGAATATAACCGTTCTGTCCGTGAGTTCGACATGGTAACCTTAGACCGTGTGCGCTGCATGAATATTGAAGCAGATTTAAGCGTATGGAGAGAATATGCAAGGGAAAAGCATTTGAATGGGGCGCTTTTAAGTTACTTAGAGCTCCGGCCGAAAAACTTTTATCGTGTGGAGGCGGATGTTGACGGACTGCAGTTTGTAACAGCCCGAGGCTGGGAAGATTTAAGCAATTTAATGGATGTCTATGCTGCTTTGGATTATCCGGTAGATAAAGAAGTGATTTCTGAGTTTTTGAGACATGAGGATGTGGCAGAAGATGTGGCAGCGTATTTAGACCTTTATAAGAAATATCAGGATGATTATGGAATTGCAGATATTTTAAAGGGAAATGTAAAAGCTTCGGTGTATGCAAGAATTTATGAAGCAGCTTTTGACGAACGTTTAAGTGTGGTGCATCTGTTACTGAATGGTGTGGAAAATATCTTTTTACGGCTGCAGCAGGAAAAAGATATTACCGATGGCTGGTATTCTTTTTTGAAGAATTATCGGAAAACAATGAAAGAAGGCAGCCGGAAAAAACAAATTTTTGCACAGCTTTTAGAGCAGAAAGTGAAAACGGATGAACAAAACGAAGCACAGAATTTTGTGACAAAACAGGAAGCGGTAACAGAGAAAAAATTAAACGAAAAATTAAAGGAAACTGAAAAATTAATCATGCAGAACGCATCGGATGCGATGGAAGAGGCAGAGCTTTTTGCGTTTGCAAAGCAGCCGTTTGACGAACAGTGCGATGTGCTGCAAACCCTTGAAAATCAGGGAAAAGAAGCTCTTTTGCATGCGTTTTCTTTTATGGAAGAGGCATTTTCGAGTGGGCAGGAAATGGTTGTTTTTGTAACGGAGCTTACCATCACACCACAGATTGCAGCTTTCTTAAGTGAGCATCGCATAGAGCGCTTCGAAAAGTATAAAAGTGAGCTTTTAATTGGGACAAAAAGAGCACAGTTATTATCGCAGATAGAGCGTGATTAAAGGAAGTTCCAGTTTTTACCAAAGGAAATTAATGAAATATGTATAAATGACAGAAGAAAAATTAAGAAAAAATGTGCAAGATGACTAATTTTACTTTACTCCAAAAAAGTTATAACTAGTTTGTTAGTAGATTATTTCAAAAAACAGCCATCAGAATATGGTAAATACGAAGAAATTTTTCTCGTTTATTTTCTGAATAAAAAATTTGACTTTTGGAAAGAATTGAGTATGATAAGTTTTTGTAATGAAGCGGCAGATAAATTTTTTGATTTATCTGTCGTTTTACTATGTTATGTATCATTCTTGAGGAAAGGAGAAAAATGAGAAAAAAAATATTGGACGCAGCAGCTCTTATGATATTACTAGTTTGCTTACTTGTTACGTCCAACATTCAGGAAGATGCATTTTACACCGAAAATGATGCGGCTGCAGAATGTGAAGAAATAGAGCTTGAAAGCACTAAGACAGAGTGGGAGGACTTAAAGCTTTATGCAGGTGTAACAATGACAATTTCCGCAAATTCATTTACGACAGAATCAGATGAAGAAACAGGTATTGAAAAAAAAGATGTTATATTTGTAGCATCCGGTGATTCAACAAGTGAATTCGAAGATGAGAGCAGCGAATGGGAAGAAGAAACTATAGAAGGAAGTGACATGGTTCAGGTGGAGGAGTCTCTCGGAGCTCCGGAGGATACAGCATATGAAAACCGCTGGAACTTAAGCCTGACCGAAGAAGAAATCGATTTGCTTGCCAAAATTGTGTGGTTAGAAGCAAACGGTGAACCTGTCGAGGGACAGGAAGCGGTCGTCGAAGTTGTGTTCAACAGAATGGCGTCCGACTTGTATCCAGATACACTATATGATGTGTTAAGTCAGAACAATCCGGTTCAGTTTGTTTCCTGGAAGAGAAGGGATAAAGCACAGCCTACAGAGACAGAGTATCAGTCTATTTATAATGTATTAAATGGAAATACAGACCTATTAAGAAATGATACAATGAATTTTTCAACTTATCCGC
>CAKRCJ010000178.1 GCA_934307185.1 uncultured Roseburia sp. | reverse complement strand
GGAGTATATTGTGTTTGTAGATGGTGATGACTGCTTAGCTCCTAAAGCTGTTGAAGCTTTTGTTAAAACTGCTGAGAGTACAGATGCCGATATAATTTATGGAGAACATGTGGTGTTTAAGAATGAATGTAAATTCTTAGATGAAGAATTTGCTGGACCAAGAATTCTTAGTGATAAAAATCTTGTAATGCGTAGTATGATATCAAGTGGTGCATCGACAGAAATAGGTTTACATGGTGCGCCATGGGGAAAGGCTTTTAATAGAAAATTATTAGTTAATAATAATGTATTTTATGACAAGTCATTACCAAGATCTCAAGATAACGAATTTAATTTTAGGGCAGTTCATTTTGCAAATAAATTAGTTTATATTCCAATTAAAGTATATGGATACAGAGAGTCAGAAGAATCAGCAATGACACGTTATAGAACTGATTCAAAAAAAATACAAGAGTTATATTTGGATACAGTAATTAATGATGCAAAAAAATATGATATTTACAGTATGGTAGAACATGATATAGCAATTATTACTATAATAAAATTTTTTGATGTGTGCAACACGAATGTTTTACATAAACAGAATAGAATATCGTTTGGATTGAAAGTAAAAAAAGTAAAGAGAATTTTATCGGAAAAAAGATATTGTGACGCGTTAAAAAGTGTTAAGGTGTCAGAATTTGAGGGGGCACCTAAATTGTTTGTATTCCTTTTGAAAATACGAGCATATTATTTGTATTGTATTGCACATTGTACTAGGAGAAAGTTAAAATCATTGAAGCGATAAGAAGGCAGAGATAATTAGGAGGAGATTCCATTGTGAAGATTAAAATAAGTATTCATAAAATATTTGTTTTTTTATTAATTACATCGATAATCTGGGGAACAACACTTCAATTATTTTATATCTCGGGAGTAGGGTCAGTATATCCTTTAAGAATAATTCTGGTATTTTATTTATTGTATGAAATATTAAAGCTAATAAAATATAGAAAAATAAACAGAACAGATATAAAAGCGCGAACTAAAATAATTTTTTTCTTGTTTTGGGTATGGATTTTTTTCGTGACATTAATTAATGAAAAATCAAGTTCAACAGTTTCTTCTTTTGTGACATATACGATGAATCTTTTGATGATATGTTGTGTTGCAGATAGTGTTGAGAATAATGAAGATGAGAAGATGGTATTTGTGACAATAACTTTGAATTCAATTATTTTGGGAATTTTAGGTATTGTGGAAAGTCTTAGTGGAACTTGGATTTTTAGGGCAGATATGGCTACTAAATGGGATACCAATGCGTTTGGGATGATTACACCTGTTACAATATTTCATAATACAAACAATTATTGTATGTTTATGATTTTTTCGTTAGTAGTATTTCTATTTTTATTTAAATCTAAAATACTACGTTTATTGTATTTGTGTTTTATAGGAGTGGTTGTAATATTAACGGATTGCAGAACGGGTATAATATCTATTATATTAATTTTTTTAGTTATTTTTTCTGTTAGAATTCTAAATTCAACTAAAAAGAAAATTGTAATATATGGAATTTTTAGTATAGTGTCTTTAATTTATCTTTTGTTTAATAATATTGTATTAACTAATGATAGATTGCTTCTATGGAAGAATATTTTAACGTCATGTAGAACAACGCATTTTTTGGGAGTTGGGACAGGCAATACAGTTGCAACCTTGTCAAAGCATTTAACACTTATTGTATATTCTGCCAAAGGAGGAGCTGTTATTGCGCCGCATAATTACATTTTAGAATTATTATTAGAAACAGGAGCGGTAGGTATAGTAATACTTGCAGTGGGAATGGTTCCTATTGTAAGAAGTATATGCAAAACGCGTTATAATCATATAGGAAATTTATATTTTATTATTATGCTTTTGCTAATTATCACTAGTGTTTGTGTATCAACAATGACGGATTTTTTCCAATATTGGTTATTTTTGGGATTAATTATCTCTAATATAAATAGAAAAAAATAGACAAAATGGAAAAAAGAAATACAGGTATAGTTAAAGTTATTTGTTAATGTGAATGAAGAGGTGATAGGGTTGAAAATATGTTTTATTGTTAATAAAATGAATGTTGTAGGCGGAGTACAACGTGTACTATATAGTATTGTAAAAGAGTTACAAAGAGATAACAATGTGTGCATATGTACGTTTATGAATTCAACAGATAAAGTGTGTTATCAATATAGTGATAATGTTGAATTTCAATTTATGGGGGAATACTATGAAAGAAGAAATTTATTTACTAGAATTCTTAGAAAAATATGTCGCAAATTTGGCATTGTGATAAATAAAAAACTTACTATAAATGCATTTTATAATAAAAAAAATAAAAAAAATCTGCAAGAAATTCTTGAAGATAAGCAATTTGATGTTGTTATCGCATTACAAGGAACAAATTCAATTTTATTAGGACAGATTGTGCATTTAAAATTAAAAAAAACAAAGTTTTATGGTTGGATGCATAGTTCTTATGAAGCATATTTTGAAACACCAAACGCCTATAATTATGGAGAATATAAAATAGCAAAAGAAAGTTTGCCTAAATTAGATGGAATTATTACGTTAACTGAACATGATGCTATAAAATATCACGAAAATTTTGGAGTTAATGCTGTCTGTATTAATAATCCATTAAGTTTTGAACCTCAAAAAATTGCAAACATGAGTCAAAAACATTTGCTTTTTGTTGGTAGAATGATGCTTAAAACAAAAGGAATAGATTATTTAATAGAAATTCTAAAAGAAGTGTTTATGGATATAAGAACGGAAGAATGGGATTGCTTAATTGTTGGTGATGGACCCGATTTTGAAAAAACGAAAAACCTAGCAAAAAGGGCTGGAATTTATAATAGACTAAAATTTTTAGGAAATGTAACAGATGTAGAAAAAATATATACTGAATCATCAATTTTACTTTCAACATCTAGATGGGAGGGGTTTGGATTAGTAATAACAGAAGCGTATGCATGCGGTGTTCCGGTTGTTGCATTTAATAATTCTGGACCAGCAGAAATTATAAATAATGGAATAGATGGAATTTTGATTGAAAAATATGATGTACATACATTTGCTCAAGCGGTTATTGAATTGATTGTTAATGAAGAAAAAAGAAAGGAATATTCGGTGAATGCATTAATAAGATCACAAGATTTTAAAGTGGATTCAATTATGAAAAGATGGGAAGCTGTTCTTAATAATAGTTAGAATGAGTTAAATTTATGAAAGTAAAAGTATATTATGCACCAATAAACAATATGGGGGATGATTTAAATCGTTTATTGATGGAAAAAGTTTTTAAACAACAACTTGATATGAGAATACATATTAATGATTTTGATATTATGGGAATAGGAAGCTGTTTGGGGAATTGCTTTTATAATAAAGATATGCATGAGGCAAAATTAAAATTGTTTGCAAAAAAAATGCTATCAAAATTATCAGGTACAGGACATGTTTGGGGAACAGGTTTTATTCAAGAGTATCCTTTTGAGTCATTACAATTAATTCGTAATAATATCCAGTTTGATATTGTAAGAGGTGAATTGAGTAGAAGAGGGGTTTCGAAAGTGATTGGGCATGAATTGGATGTTCCTTTAGCAGATGGCGGATTATTAGCCCCTATGTTAATTCAAGATAAAAAAATAAATAAATGTGGGAAAATTGGTATTATTCCGCATTATAGGGAAAAAGAAAATCAAAAAGTTTTAGAATTGATGAAATGTGTTGGTGAAGAAGCAGTGTTGATAGATGTACAACATGATTCTATTGAGGTGATTGAGCAGATAGCATCATGCGATTATGTGATTTCTAGTAGTCTACATGGATTGATAGTTGCAGATGCCTTTAATGTACCAAATACAAGAATAAAAATTACTGATAATTTGTTAGGTACAGGATTTAAATTTGATGATTATTATTCTTCTTACGGAATGGAGAAGAAACCAATTATTATTTCAGATAAGAAGACAATTGATAGAGGAGAATTATTTGAACAACCACAGGTATCTTATGAACAGGTAAAGCAAAAGCAAAAAGTGCTTGTGGAAACAATGAATCGTATATTAAATTTATAGGTAATATGTACGGTTTGCCACTAGTTATTAGATCTTTGTTTTACTAATCATATGTTAGAATATTGAGGCAGGCAGATGAAAGAAAAAAATTACTTAAAGCATTTTGCAGTTATAGGGATTGGAACAGTATTAAATATGCTTTTAGGATTATTGACAACACCATTGATAACAAGAGTAGTTAATCCGGAGGAATATGGGCAATATTCAATCTTCACTATGTATGCCAATATTGCATTAATGGTATTATGTATGGGATTGGATCAATCTATGGTTCGTTATTTTTATGAAAGTGTCGATAATAGATATAAAAGATCATTACTTTTTAAATGCATAATGACACCAATAGTTGTGAGTATAGTTGTAAGTTTTGGTTTTTGTGTACTTGTTCATTATAATCTTTTAAAATTTGAATTTGATATAGTGATTACAATTATTTTATGTATATTTACTATTTTCCAAGTGATATATAGATTTAGTTTATTATTAGTACGGCTTAGTTATCAAAGTAAATTATTTTCAAGTTTAAATATTTTGAATAGAATTGTATATATAAGTGTTGCATTACCGTTAGTTATTTTGACAAAGGAGCATTATTTATTTTTGCTAGCGATATCTACGATGCTTGCTACGGTTATATGTGTAATTGTAAGCATATACGCACAAAGAGATATATGGAATTTTTCAAAGGGTGTAAAGTTTTGTAATATTTCGATAAAGGAATTATGTAAATATGGTTTTCCATTTATAATATCCATGGGAATTACAACTGTTTTTCAGGCAGTAGATAAAATGTCTTTAAATTACTATTGCTCATATGCGGATGTTGGCGTATATGCTTCTACAATGACAATTGTTAATATATTTGCCATTATTCAGTCAACATTTAATTCATTATGGGCGCCTATGGCTACAGAACATTATTCCAATGATAAAGATGACAGATCCTTTTATCAAAAAGGAAATCAAATTATTACTGTCATCATGTTCTTCTGTGGAATTATGTTGATATTTTGTAAGGATATTTTTTCGCTACTTTTAGGAAAGCAGTATCGAGAAGCTGCATATATTTTACCATTTTTATGCTTTCACCCCATTATGTATACTATTTCTGAAACAACGACTATGGGAATCAATTTTGCAAAAAAAAGTAAAATGCATATAATAGTAGCGGGAGTTTCATGTATAACCAATATTATAGGAAA
>CAKRCJ010000177.1 GCA_934307185.1 uncultured Roseburia sp. | reverse complement strand
CGGTGCAGGCTGGCTCACAAATGCACCGTCGAGGGAATGACAGATTGCTTCTTTTAAGGCACATCCTTTTACCGGATATCTGGTTGGATTTAACTTCGAAGGGGAAAGCTCTAATAATTTCTGCTTTGAAATTCCACCTTTTATGCTGCCCTCAACAATTCCCGCGTTGGTGAACGCAAGGTCACATGGGTATTTGGCATATAATGCCTCCGCGATAAAATTTGTAAGCAGATTTTCTTTCTTAAAATCCCAGGAAAGCTCGTCTACGGTATATAAGGTTTTATCTAAAAGCCGCGCCGCTTCCTCTGTTTCTTTTTCATATAATTCTGTTATTTCAGGTGCATCCGTAAACCCTTTGTTTTCGATTAATTCTGTGGAAATATCTGTCACCTTTCCACCTTCAATTTCAAGCTGCACTTTTCCGATATATTGTCCGTAACATCCGCTGTTTATATATCTTTTTTCACAGCTGACCGTATGTGAATGTCCTCCAAGACATAAATCAATTTCCGGAACCTGCTTCATTATCATTTCTTCCACAAAACAGCCACTATGCGAGAGCAAAATGCAAAAATCATAGGCTCCGGCCTGCTTTTGTAATTCTTTTCGGATTTGTTCTATCGGTTCAACCGTTTTTATATTTCCCATTTCAAAAAAGACATTGTATTTTCCCGGCTGAAAACCTTTAGTTTCACTGTAACCATAGTAAGGGGAAACTCCTATCACAAGGAAACGTACACCCATTCGTTCAAAAATGACGCTTCTATTGATATTTTCCAGTTCATTTAAAGCGTTGTCTGTCACATTGCAGGAAAGTAACGGCAGCCCCTGCCCGGCACAAGCCGATAATGCTTTGTCTGCCAGATCAATTTCATTGTTGCCAACTGCCATTGCATTTACACCTGCCGCTTTCAAAAGCCGGATTGCACCGCCTCCATTTGTCCCCTGTACCATGACATCCTTCAAATCGCAAAGGTCACCACAGTCAAAATAGAAGTCCTCTGCTGTTCTGTTCTTGTTTATATAAGCTGCGATTTGCGCTAATTTATCAAAATTGCTGTGTATATCATTTGTATGATAAATTGTCAGTTTCATCTGTTACTCCTTTTTCTTTTGAATAAAGATATCTTAACAATGGATATGGATTTACGGAAAATTCCTCCCCTGTTTCATTATTAAAATAAATACCAAAATGAAGATGTACCGGAAAATTTCCGGTTGTGCCTTCTATGTCACTGTAGCCGGTGTCTCCCATAAATCCGAGCAGTGTCCCGGCTGAAACTGTCTCGCCGACTTCAAATTCTTTTGCATACTCTGCCAGATGTGCATAATAAAAATAGACACCGTGTTCACTTCTGATGCCAATCCGGTAGCCGCCAAGCTTTAACCAGCCAACCTTTTCCACTACGCCGTCGGAGGCACTGTAAACCGGATAAATGCCTCTTTCATTAACCGTTGCCATAATGTCACATCCTTCATGTACGCGGCTACCACCAAAGCTTCTGCTTTCAGCCCAGGAATTAGTAAAAGAAACCGAAGCCTTTGGTTCATTTAAAACCGCCCCCACTGGAAAGCAGATTGCATCCGTCCACATTGCCTTTATTTTTTTCTGAATAAAATAGAAGTTTTGGGGCTGGTATTCTTTCACAAAAGAAATATTCTTATCAAGCAGGTCACAGTCTGAATTTGTCTTATCCAATGCAAAATACATCGTCAGATAGTCACTGAACTTTTCGATATTATCTGTATCACTCTCCTGTAAAAACAGATTTACAACTGCTTCGGATACTTCCTCTTCGCGGAAATTTCCAAAAGCTGTCTCAAAAGGGAAACAATTTATCTGAAGTACCTTTTCCTCAATATAAATGCCAAGATATACATTTAAAACGACTAAAAAAGCAAAAAATAACAGGAAACGGATCAATCTCTGATGCCAGGAAGATGCATATAATTTATTTAACTTATTCATAGAAACCACCTTTAAATAATATATTTTACTATGAAAAAGAAAATAATATTCATTCCAATCCTTCTATTAACAGGTTATATCCTTTTTTTCCCGGCAGATGCCGTAAATGCTTCCCGTGACGGACTTATTTTGTGGTACGAAAAAGTGCTTCCTACGCTTCTGCCCTTTGCAATTATTTCGAATATTTTAATTTATTCGAATTATATGAATTATATCACAAAATACATTTCAAAATTCATACGTATATTTCTTCCAGTCAGTGAGGAAGGCTGTTTTATTGTTGCCACCGGTTTTCTTTTCGGCTTCCCTATGGGAAGCAAAAACTGTGCTGAACTTTTAAAAAGCGGGAAAATAAGCCAGTCAGAGGCAGAAATCTTATTCTGTATTGCAAATAATATCAGTCCGGTATTTATTGGAAGCTACATCCTGCTTCAACAGTTACATTTATCCGGAATGTTTTTTATCAGTATTTTTATTTTATATAGTCCTGCCATACTTTATGGTATTATTCTTCTCTCTGGCAGAAAAAAAACAATAATTCAAAAAAAAACAGCATCAAGATCTCAAATGAACTTTAAAATCATCGATGCCGCAATTATGAATGGCTTTGAAGCACTTGTCCGGATTGGAGGGTATATCATGCTGTTTTCCATTCTGATTGCAATTATAAAGTGTATTCCACTGCCAGAAACTCTAAGTATTATTTTGGTTAACATTTTAGAAATTACAAATGGGATGAACTGTCTGGCAGACACTTCATGGAATATCAATATAAAATACATATCAGCCATGACTTTTACAGCCTTTGGAGGATTAAGCGGTATGGCACAAACCAGTTCCATGATAAAAGGAACCACTTTGTCAATGAAAAAATATTGTCTGGCAAAGCTATTTCTTGCACTATGTACGCTTGTCCTCTCTACGCTTTTATGCTATATCATTCCGGTAACTGCTTCCTGAAACATGAAAAATCTATTGATTTAACATATCAGAAGAAATATCTACTTTGGGAAGTTCTTCTGTATTATTATCCGAAGAAGCCTCGGCATCCTCATCTGCCGGTGTAAGCTCTGCACGATTTGAGGAAACGACATTATAAAATTCCTGTAAAGATGCAATATAATTATCATGTCTCGCCTTGGCAGAATCCATTGCATGGGAAATAGATGTTTCAAGGTTTCTTAAGATATCATCTGTATATTGCATTGCTCCCATACGGATGTTATTGGCATCATTTGTTGCATTGTCAAGTATTTCCTGCGCCTGCTTTGTCGCAATCATAACGACTTCATTCGCCTGTGCATATGCCTGCTGCATAATCTGATGCTCATTCACAAGTTCATCTGTCTTCACCTGTGCATTTGCAATAATTGCATCTGCCTTCGCCTGTGCATCTGCTAAAATTGCTTCTTTATTGCTGATTATTTTCTGATAGCGCTTAATTTCTTCTGGTGTTTTGGAACGAAGTTCGCTTAAAAGTTCTTCAATTTCATCTTTGTTTACAATGATATTAGAAGGAGACAATACCTGTGTCTTACAACTTCCTATGTATTCTTCTATCTCCTCAATAATCTGTTCGATTCTGCTTGCCATGGTAAACGCTCCTTATTTCGATATATTCGTAAATCATTCTTTATATTTTGCATATATTCTGTCTATAAATTCCGCTGGAACAAACTTCGAAATGTCCCCGCCATAAGATGCAAATTCTTTCACAATCGTAGAACTGAGATAAGAGTACTGGAGACTGGTTGTAAGAAAAATCGTCTCCACCTCCGGATTTTCCACATGATTTGTCTGTGCAATCTGAAGCTCATATTCAAAATCCGTTACTGCACGCAGTCCTCTTACAATAATAGTTGCATTAATCTGCTTCATATATTCGACTAATAACCCGTCAAATGAGGTAACGGTAACATTCGGAAGGTCTTTTATCATCTCTTTTATCATACTAACACGTTCCTCAAGAGAAAACAATGAGTTTTTTGCGCTGTTATTTAAGACTCCTACGACCAACTCATCGACAATGGCAGAGGACCTTTTAATAATATCAAGGTGTCCTAAAGTCAACGGATCGAAGCTACCTGGATAAATTGCTTTTTTCATACTGTATTTACCTCTCTATGCATTCCTTTGCGCAAGTTCTTTGTCTGCAATTATTCATCTGCTTTCTGAATAAAAGCATGAACATTTGTTTTGTATGTTTTTAATTTCTTTAACGTATATCCTAATTCTTCCAGATAATCAAAAGAGGTATCTAAAGACGCTTCCACAATAATTAAGGTATCCTCCTTTAAAATAGAGGATTCCTTAAGACACTCTAAAACTTCTTTCTCATAAAGGTGATTGTATGGCGGGTCCATAAAAATAATATCGAATTTGTATTTCCCCTCCAGGCTTCTGATAGCAGAGATTGCATCACTCGATAACAGCTTTGTCTCTTTGTCAAATTTTGTAAAATGAATATTATCTTCAATGCATGCGCAGGCTTTTTTATTATTTTCCACAAAAATAGCATATCTTGCGCCACGGCTTACCGCCTCTAAACCAATCTGTCCGCTTCCGGCAAATAAATCTAAAAAATAGCAGCCCGGAATTTCATTCTGAATGATATTAAATAAAGTTTCCTTAATACGGTCAGTCGTTGGTCTGGTATCCATGCCTTCTAATGTCTTTAAAGGAAGGCTTCTTGCTGTACCGGCTATAATTCTCATAAGTTTTGTACTCCTTTATTTCTTACTTATTGCTGTTCTTTTAAGACATCTTTGTTCTTTACAATATAGTCAATCAAAGAAACGACCGTCAAAATCAAAGCTACATAGGTAAGAACAACACCTAAAATCTCAAAGAATGGCATCTGGATATTTAAAATCAGTACAATTACCATAAGCATCTGGAATGTCGTTTTAAACTTGCCCCAGTAGCTTGCTGCAATGACAATTCCATTATCGGAGGCAATCAGCCGGAAACCGCTGATAATAAATTCTCTTGCAATAATAATTACAACAATCCATGCTGCAAGTTGTCCTGTCTGAATTAAACAAATCATTGCAGAGCACACTAAAAGCTTATCCGCAAGCGGATCCATAAACTTTCCAAAATTTGTTACAAGATTATATTTTCTTGCAATTTTTCCGTCTAAAAGGTCAGTAAGACTGGCAACGATAAAGATTGCAACTGCAATATAATTATTGTATCCGGTCATATTCGGAGCCAGCATGAAAAATACAAAAAATGGAATTAAAATAACACGAAAAATCGTTAATTTGTTCGGTAAATTCATAATTATCCTTCTTTCTGAAATCTATTTGCAGATTTCCCCAATTAAATCATATTCATAAGCGCCGGTCA
>CAKRCJ010000176.1 GCA_934307185.1 uncultured Roseburia sp. | reverse complement strand
CTTTCAAGGTTATTCACTGTTCAGTTATCAATGTTCGTTTGTTGTTTTTCAACAGCTCAGTTATTATAACATAACTTTTTTTGTTTGTCAACAACTTTTTTATTTTTTTGTTTCTCAAGAACTTTTTGTTCTTTAGGAAGCTTTGCTATTTTATCACAAACAATTCGCTTTGTCAAGAACTTTTTTATTTTCTTTTGAAACGCTTTGTTGTCACTCGTTCGCGACAGCTTGTTTATATTATCAAACTATCCATCATTTGTCAACAACTTTTTTATATATTTTTCAAATGCCGGAATAACTTATCCAGATTCCAATGCTATTTATCAAAATATATCTCATCGCGAAAGAACTACCTTTTCCCGCGTGGGTTTTATACTATCATTATTTGTTCCTATTGTCAACGTTTTTTTATTTATTTTATAAATACATAAGTACCAGTGTTACTACAAGGTTATTTTCATATATGTAGGTCAAAAACGGACTTTCATATATATAAGTTGTAAGCGCTGTTCCAATTTCACTTGTACTGCAAATTGCAATAAGATAAAATCCAATCCATACAATCATCATTCCATATATCGCTCCTGCTGCAGTACCCAGATAACGGTTAATTCCACGGATAACAGGAATTTTTGAAACGACTCTCAACACTCTTGAAATAAAATGAAGGATAATCATTGCAAGTGCCAGTGCTATAAAGGAAGAAATTCCATTCAATATAAAATCTGCTATTTCGGAAGACACCTGTTCATATATTCCGTTGGACTCAATCATATCCCCTGCCAGCCCGGCAGTTTTTTGTGTAATACTGTTTAAAACAGAATCGGGAAGCATCACTCCCGCTCCCATAAGTGTTTTTGATTGTTCCTCTATTACTGACTGTGCGCCCTCCTCTGCCTGCGCTTGTGCTTTTTCCCGAATTGTATCTTCACAATACGCTTCTATTGTCTGATATAATGATGTATTTTCCGTCAAATAGTTATTTACATATGGCGTTGCCCATGCCACAAAAACTAACATGATAATCCAGGATACCATAGAATACATCATTCGCAAAAAACCTTTTCGATATCCGTTCATAATGCAAAATGCCAAAAATATTACTACAATTATCAGTAACCAATTCATATGTGCTCCTCTATTTCAGTCTGATTTTTTCCGTAACCCCTTCCAATATGACGGTATAATTCAAACCTGCGCCTCCAGAAAGTATTTTGCACAGATTCTCATCAAAATCATAATGAAATTTATAAATTCCTCTCACCGTATAGATATCGCAGGAATGTTCATTCGCAATACAGACTTCGTTGTTCTGTAAAAAATTAATTTGTGAATACTCCATTGAAAAATCTTTTTCCATAACTGCGCTGCCCCGCATATCATATACTACAATATGATGTGTAAGTGCTTCATCATTATTGCTATATACAACCCCAATGTATTTATTATTATTAAAAATACTTTTTACTTCTCCCGCCAGCTCAATTTCATGGGATATTTTGGGTTTTTGTGTTCCCTCGAAAATTATGATTTCCGAATCTCCATAAGCCACCATTTTATCATTTGAAACAAAATTCAATTCCGGTATTACCATATCTGAAAACGAATTTGCGGAAACAATTCTGTCAATTTCATTTTCGCCAACAGAGCCAAAATTATAGAAGGCAACTGTAGTTTTTACATTTCCATCATTAATGTCAAGCATAGAAACCGCAAGTTTTATAGCATCATTTGACAGCGCAATCGTAATCGGATAACCGCCATCTTCTCCATAAATTGCTCCATTTACAAGTTCACTTCCGTTTTTGTCATATAACACAATATAGGAATTCGACTGGTTTCCCATCAACACAGCAATCGTTCCCTGTGCTGCTATGCTCACCTGTTCAATTGTCATTGTTGTTTCGATATTTGCAACAAGTCCTGCTGAATTCATTATATATATGTGTGTTCCTTTTTTATCATAAATCGTCAGATAATCGCCACACATATCAATCGTCGGATTTGCCATCTCGTAAGTCTGGTTCCAGATACGATCATTGTTTGTATCTGTATAAAGCGCCCCATCATTACTATATTTAAGAATGTTGCCCTGGAATTCTTCAAAAATTGTTGCCTGTGTGTCCGCCCTTTCCACTGTTGCACTCACATCAAAATCCTCATAATGACGAAGTGCCAGAAACAAGCCCACTGCCGCTATTACCATTACTATGACAGCTATTATAATAAATGTCCTTTTTGCAACCTTGCACCTATGCTGTCTTAATTTACTTTTATATTCTTCCATATCCATTGCCGGAACGGTTTTAAACTTTTTCTTATCCTGCTCTGTCATGCTTTCTCCTAAATGTCAAAATTTATCTCCATCCAATTTCACGAATGCAAATTTTTTTTCATTATAGCACGACTGTTCATCTCTTTCACTTCTTTTTTAATTCGGAAGTGTAAGGTACTGCCCCTCGTAAATCGCATCGGGATTATCAATACCATTCGCTTCACACACTTTTTCCATCATCGCCGTTGTCTGATATATTTTTCTGCAAATAGCTGCAAGATTGTCCCCTTTTTGAACGATGTAATATCCCTGCTGTAAATATATTGCCGAGTCTGACAATGTTTCTGTCACTGTGCCTGCACTTTCCTGTGTTGTATTTTCTGGCTGTACATCTGTTGTTTCCATTCCCTGAAGCTGTTGATTTTCCTGCGCCATCTCTGTCGGCTGTTCATTTTGTGTTAAATCAGTCTGCTCGTTTTGTTCCGTCTGCATGTTATCTGCTGCTTCCTGCAAAACATTTCCCTCTATGTTCTCCACCTTAACCGTTTCACTTGCCTCTGTTGCCATCGTCTGTGCATTATTCATCTGTATTAATGCAGTTTCCATTGCCGCCATTTTCTCATGATTTTGGAACGCTGCATATCCAAGACCACAGATTACAAGCAATAAAAGAATGGACAGACTATAGGAAGGTATATATTTTTGTTTTTCCCTTAACTCCCTTGCCACAGGTTCAACACGTTTTTCTTTTTCCTGTGCCTTTTTTTGTGTCTGCTCTGTCATATTTTTTTCTTCATGCAAATTTTCTATCTGTAATGCTGCCGAAGCTGTCTTGTCATAATAAACATAATATCCATCTCTTTTTTTCAGACAGCCATTTTTCATACTGTAAATAGTATCTTCTTTTTCAAGCGTGTCCATCATATATAAAATCTGGTGCGCTCCGCCAAAATAGGTACGATGCAGCTTCTCCAGTGCAACTGTAAGAACCGGCAGCTGCCCGCGAATATCCATTGCCCAGCCAACAATGACCATATCGTCATATGCATGGTTTAACTTTTTATATAGGTACGCCCAGCTGTCATCGTTCCAAACTGGCATTTCCCCATCAAACACAATTTCCTCTAATCGGATAGCTGCCTGTACAAAAACACAATAACGTCCTACCATACTCTCAAATTTTCCCAATAGCGCATATACCGCTTTTTCTCTAATTGTGTCATACGGGTGCATATACTGATATGCCTTATTTTCTATGTAAATGCGATCCCCAATATCTGGTGTTCCTATCTGCTTGATATTTTTGGGCAATTCCCATTTTTCCTGCTCGTCTTCCAAACTTTCTTCTCGAATAATTTCAATCATGATGAACCCCTTTCCACGCCTGTCCCTTTGCAGACAAACCTTTTCTTATAGGGCATCCTAACATATCCCTTCTGCACATTTTGGCGGATTGTATCCGCTGCCAGAAAAACATTTCGACACAATACAGCAAAAAGACCGGTTTGTCTACCTGACAAAACCGGTCTTTTTCACCTGGTATCTTTTATATATGGACTATTTTACAAATTCTTTTACTTTTTTGTAGATACTCTCTGCATCCAATCCGTACTTTTTGATTAATTCTAGCGCTGGACCTGACTCACCAAAGGTATCATTAATGCCTATTTTAAGCACTTTCGTCGGTGCTTCTTCGCAAAGCACGTCACATACCGCACTTCCTAAACCGCCAATTACAGAATGTTCCTCTACTGTTACAACTTTTCCTGTCTTTGTTGCAGATTTAACGACTAATTCACGGTCTAAAGGTTTGATGGTATGAATATTGATAATTTCTGCGTTAATGCCGTCTGCTGCAAGCATTTTCTCTGCTTCAATTGTCTCATTGACGCAAAGTCCGGTTGCAAAAATAGTTACATCAGTACCCTCTTTTAGAACAATTCCTTTTCCAAGCTCAAATTTATAAGTAGCTTCATCATTAAATACAGGAACCGCAAGACGTCCAAAACGAAGGTAAACCGGTCCAACATAGTCATAAGCTGCTTTTACTGCCGCTCTTGCTTCCACATCATCTGCCGGATTGATAACTACCATTCCCGGGATTTCACGCATTAATCCTATATCCTCGAGACACTGGTGTGTTGCTCCGTCTTCCCCTACTGAAATACCGGCATGTGTTGCTCCAATTTTAACATTTAAATGTGGATATCCAATTGCATTACGCACCTGCTCATAGGCACGTCCTGCCGCAAACATTGCAAAAGAACTGATAAATGGTACTTTTCCACATGCAGCCACTCCTGCTGCGATACCTGTCATATTTGCTTCTGCAATACCAACATCCCAATGACGCTCCGGGAAAGCCTTTTTGAATACACCTGTCTTTGTTGCACCTGCAAGGTCTGCATCTAATACGATTAAATCTTCGTGTTCTTTTCCTAATTCAACTAAAGCATTACCATAACTATCACGAGTTGCAATTTTCTTTATTTCTGACATAATGCTTCACCTACTTTCTCTAAATCTGCCATTGCCACAGCATACTGTTCATCATTTGGAGCTTTTCCATGCCAGTCGCATACATTCTCCATGAAGGAAACTCCTTTTCCTTTTACAGTTTTCGCAATGATTGCTGTCGGCATTCCTTTTGTTTCACGCGCCTCTTTAAATGCTGCACGAATTTCATCAAAATTATTTCCATCAATATTAATTACATGGAAGTTAAATGCTTCGAATTTCTTATCAATCGGGTATGGTGAACATACTTCATCAATTGTTCCATCAATCTGAAGGTTATTGTTATCTACTACTACTACAAGGTTATCTAACTTTTTAAAGCCTGCCCACATTGCAGCTTCCCAAATCTGTCCCTCTTCGATTTCTCCATCACCACAAAGTGCATACACACGATAATCTTTTTTGTCAAATTTTCCTACTGCTGCCATACCAACTGCAACAGAAAGTCCCTGTCCCAAAGAACCACTCGACATATCTACCCCTGGAATATGTTTCATATCCGGGTGTCCCTGCAAGTAGGAGCCTGTATGACGTAACGTAACTAAATCTTCCTTCGGGAAATATCCTCTCTGCGCAAGTGTAGAATATAAGCCCGGTGCAACATGACCTTTTGATAATACAAAACGGTCCCTGT
>CAKRCJ010000175.1 GCA_934307185.1 uncultured Roseburia sp. | reverse complement strand
GCTTTTTCTCTGATTTGCTGCAATTTGTCTTTCATTTTCATTTCTCCTTATTAAACTAATTAAATATTCTGCCATTACATCTTTATGGAGCGATTTGTTTTATAAAATAAAACAAAAAAGGAACCATTCTCCCTGTTCTTAGGGACGAATGATTCCGCGGTACCACCCTGATTCTCTTCTTTCAATAAAGAAAAGCGCTTCAAAAATACGTAACGTGTATCAGACGTCATCAGCTACTGTTATTCACTGATGCAGCTCCTGTGGGAAATTCGATTCCTATCTTACCTTAAGCGGGCTTTCAGCCGGTGACCTGCTCTCTCTTTAAAAAGTATAGTGCTCTACTAAACACATTCACAGCCTTTTTTCAATCGACTATTATTTTAGCACAGGGTTTTTGAAAACTCAACCCCTTTTTTTCTTTGCCTTGTCACGCTTGAGCCACTTCTTAAAGCTCTCGTTAAAAATGACGTTCACTTCCGCACACATCATCATAATGTACATGCAGAAATAAAGCCATAACATAATTAACGCAATGGTTGTTAAGCTTCCATACATGGAAAAGCCGTTAAAATAGTCCACATAAATGGACAGGGCAAAGGAAAACACATACCAGGCGACCGCACAGATGGCTGCTCCCGGCATCTGGCTTTTAAACGTCAGCTTTTTATTCGGCAGTGCCGTAAAAATAATATCAAAAAAGACAAACAAAATACCAAGAAATACAAAACCCCGTAAATGAACGATCATGTCTGCCAGATTTTGAATAAGTGGAATATATTCCGCCGCAAGGTCATGCAGCGTATTTCCGAATACGAGAACAACGAGTGTGAATACGACCGCAATCAAAAATGCGACAGTGTACACGATTGCCCAGAGCCTTAACACAAACCAGTTACGGTTTTCCTCTAAGTCATTCACCGAATTCAGTCCGTCTGTCATATACTGTATTCCCTTTGCGGCGGACCAGATTGCCACAATCGCGGTGATGGAAATAATTCCGACCGAACGGTTATACACTTCATCGGTAATGGAAATTAAAAATGCAGAAATATAATCCGGCAGCGCTGTCTGATACATTTTTAACAAGGTTGCCTCCGTAATCGGTGTGTACCGCAGCAGCGACGAGAAAACCATTAAAAACGGAATGGTAGACAATATCACAAAAAAAGCCGACTGGGCAGAATATGCATTTATCTTATCTCTTTTACATTTATCAAAAAAAGATTTTCCATTTCCGATAATCTTCCAAATCAAACTGGTTTCCTCCTCTCTTATGTTCCATTTCCCGCTAAGGGTTCAATTTCAATATCTTTATAAAAAAACTTCAGAATGTCCTGATAGCTCTGCCCTGCCTTCGCAAGACCATTCGCTCCATTCTGGCTCATTCCAAGTCCATGTCCGAAGCCGCCACCGTAAAGAACGTATGTTCCGTCATCCTGTTTTTCTACTGTACAGGCCGCAGAAGGCAGCATACTGCCTTTTTGTTCCGATGTGCTTTTGTCCGCATAGTTTATTGTAAAAATGCCACAGCCTAAAACTTTTCTTATATTATATTCTGATTTTACTCTCACTACACCATTCTCATACACCGCTTTAAGTGTAAGAATAAAACCGGAGCTGCTGCGTTCCTCCACCAAAAAATCTTTCCATTCTCCAAAGCCTTCCATAGAGTCTGCTTCCGTTTTGCCATCAGATTTATAATATAGCACGTTCCCGGCAGAAATGGAATGCCTGTTTTCTAAAATCTGCCTTATATCTTCACCCATTTTGCGATAATCTGCCGCCACACTCCAACGGAAATATTTCATATCACTGTCATATCCACTCTGCCCGGAAGTAATATAACGTTTAAAAGCTGTCTCATCGGAAAGATTTTCCCCATATTCTGTTGTATTTAAGCAGACCTTTTTTAAATAGCCATAGGTGTCGGTATCTTCTATATTCCACACCTCTGCCGTATCTGTATAACCCATGGAGGTTGAAAAATAGTAAGCCTCCACCACTGCCCCCTGATATGACATTACCTGATTTTTCGTTTCATTTACTGCCTGTATTGCCCGTTCATCCGGTGGTGTTTTATTGTAAACCTGATACGAGGTGCTGTCATCAATATGCGCCCCGTATGCCGCTAAGTCTGCGCCAAGCAGCTGGATATATGCGTAGCTTCTCGCACAGACCGCCTGGGCTTTTAACGCTTCCATTTCAAAAGTGGACGGCATTTCGCTTGGAACAACAGCATACAGATAATGCTCAAACGGCAGACTGTTCACCAACGTATAACCTTCCTCATAATGTCTTACTTCCATGCTTCCCTCGTAGCCATTCGAACAAATTTCCCCTGCGTCGCTGCAAAGATATATTTTTGCCTCCTCCGTCTGTGGTTCTAAAATAAAGGTATCCTCCATATCTTTCATGTAATCGTTTACTGAAATCACATCATTGGCACAATAGGAAACCGTATCTTCCCCCATTTTTATAACACCATCGGTATCTCCTTTTAAATAAACCTCTTTCCGAAATCTGCTTCCATTTTCTGCTAAAAGCAGTACCCTTATATTTTCTATTTCTGCCGGTGCTTCCATTAAAATGGCACATACTTCTCCCGCTCCGATAACATACGTTACTTTCCGGTTTCCAAGCACAACATCTGATATGGAGGCTTCTGTCACCTCACCCTCTGCATTATGATACACTGCAAGTTTTCCTGTATGCCCTATCCTTCCATAGCCATCGATTTCAATATAATTTTCATCATAGGATAACAGATTTCCTTCAATCGTCTCTTCCTTTTTACTTATTTTAGAAAGCTTTCCATCCAAAAAAGTCAAATCACATACCCCCTGCGTTGGCATTTCATTCCCTGCTTCTGCGGATACATGATAATCCCCTCCCCCGAACAGAAATTCAACCGTTTTCTCTTCATATGCCTTTAAATATGCGTTATGTACTACTGCTTCCTCCTCCGATAAAGCTTCTATTCCAATACAGTTCTCCTCCATGAGAAAAACTTTATATGCCTTCCATTTTTCAAAAAACGTTTCCGGCAGCTTTGTTACATAGTCTCCTTTGTCTGTGACAAGAATGACTCCGTTTTCCTTTTCTATAAAATCCATAACAAGAACACTCTGTTTGGTAACTTTTTCATCATTATCCAGATAATCCAAAATCTGAAGATAAACTTTAACCCAGTCTGCTCTTTCCACATAGGAAAAATTACTGCCCTCTTCCAACACGATATACTCTTTTACCCCGAGTCTGCTTATCATCTGCTTTAGCATCTCCTGCGTCAGAAATTTGCTGTGATAACCGCCAAAAAACGCTTCCCAGTCCGCTTTATCATAAACAGAAAAAGAAAGCTCATCCGAAGCTTCCCCAACTGTAACAAAACGTCTGGAAAATTCTTCCCGCCTTTGTTCTTTTCTTTCTTTCACAAAAATGCAGCCAGCGAAAATCAGCAGCAGCACAATAAGTAAAATCACTCTTTTTTTCAAGTCCATCTTTCCCCCGAAGTCCGTTTTTTATCGAAAAAAGAAGCTGCTTTATAAATATAAAGCAGCTTCTCTCTTTTGTATGATGTTATCTCTTGTATCTTTCTCTATTCTTTGGTACATTCTATTACTCTTTTGCAGTTATAAACTCTTTTGTATTTTATGAGTCTTTTGTACTTTCTAACTTCCGTTGTACTTTCCAAACTCTTTTGTACTTTAAGAATCCTTTGTACTTCAAAAACATCTTTTGTGTTACCCAAAATGCCGTTTCCTACAATTTTGACTCCTAGCTGGCGCTAGGTGGGTAACCTCAATCAATCTTTTGCCTTCCACCGCCGCCGCAGCGAATTACTGAGGCCTGGCATCCAATTGAAAATATTGGAATCCCGTTTAAAGTAAATGTAGGTTCAAAAAAGTAGGGGTATCGAACATTCCAGGCTTTTTTGATAGTCTTATTATACTTTAATATTCCCGCTTTCACAAGTAAAAATTATAGCATCACTCTAAAAAATACTACCAAATTTACTACTTTTTTCTTGGCATTTTATCTATTGACAAAATTGGGAAAACCTGTTCCACCTATAAAATCTGGCCTTTTTCCAGCTCCTCCGGTGTAAATGCTCCCGGCAGTAACGTGGCAAGTGTGAATTCTTCGTATTCCCCATTTTTGTTTGAAACAATAATTTTAAAATCAGGAGTACAGAATTCTGCCATTACCTGTCTGCATACGCCGCACGGATATAAATAATCCTCTGCATCCCCATTTACCGCAATCGCCTCAAAATTACGTTCTCCTTCATATACTGCTTTAAAAAATGCGGTTCTCTCGGCACAGTTTGTCGGTGTATAACCTGCGTTTTCAATATTACA
Source organism: uncultured Roseburia sp. (assembly GCA_934307185.1). Taxonomy (GTDB): domain Bacteria; phylum Bacillota; class Clostridia; order Lachnospirales; family Lachnospiraceae; genus Roseburia. The sequence goes on along the minus strand of CAKRCJ010000175.1, from coordinate 1,088 downwards.
ACCCTGATATACTTTTCCTTCTTTTGTCAAAAGTGCTGCTCCAACCCTGAAGTGGGAATATGGGACATAAGCATGTTCTTTTGCTTCCATTGCTGCTTTTACTAATTCTTTATTCTCCATTTTATCTTCTCCTTTATACATTCATTCATAATACATCACTCGACATATTTTACCGTGTCTTTTCATTGTACTCTATTTTTTTTATTTAGGAAAGCATTTATTTTCTAAAAATTTACTAAAATATCAACAATTTTCTTGTATTAATTTTAATACATATGCTATTATAAGTTAACGCGATAAATTGAGGAGGGATTTGAATGACAAAAAATAATCCATTTTGTGAAATTACTCCGGAATTAGAACATCTGTCGCAGCTCTCTGCGAAATGTTCTGTAATTGAACCGGAATTATATACCAAATATAATGTCAAACGTGGATTACGAGACATTAATGGTAAAGGTGTTTTAGTTGGTCTGACCGAAATATCAGATGTATGTTCCACAAAAGTTGTAAATGGAGAAACAGTTCCTGCTGACGGTGCGCTTTACTACCGCGGCTACAATGTAAAAGATATTATAGCCGGAATTGATGAGAACAGCCATTTTGGCTTTGAGGAATGTACGTATCTGCTTTTGTTCGGAAAGCTTCCAACCAGACAGGAGTTAACAGATTTCACTGCAATGTTAAGCCACTACCGGACACTGCCAACTAGTTTTGTCCGTGACATCATTATGAAAGCTCCAAGCAAGGATATGATGAACACACTTGCAAGAAGCGTCTTAACACTTTACTCTTATGATGACCTTGCCGATGATATCTCTCTTCCGAATGTATTACGGCAATGCTTACAGTTAATCAGTTTATTTCCATTGCTTTCTGTATATGGTTATCAGGCATATAAGCATTACCACGATGGTGCCAGTCTTTTTATCCATGCGCCAAAGGCAGAATATTCCACCGCAGAAAATATTTTACATATTCTCCGTGCGGACAGTAAGTTTTCTCCTCTGGAAGCCAAATTATTAGATACCGCATTAATTTTACATATGGAGCACGGCGGTGGTAATAACTCTACTTTTACCACACAT
>CAKRCJ010000174.1 GCA_934307185.1 uncultured Roseburia sp. | reverse complement strand
GTCATATACTGGGGAACAAAATATTTAGAATATGATATGTCTTTTCAGGTTGTCTGTGTCTTTATTGTCATTTTAAGAAATTCCTTACAGGGCATCGGGGACCAGAGAACACCGGTATTTTCAAGCTTTATCGAGCTTGCGGGGAAAATTGTATTTACCGTGGTTTTTGTAAGATTTTTCGGTTACTGGGCGGTTATCTGGACAGAACCTGTCATCTGGATTTGCATGGTAATACCGCTTCTTGTGACTGCATATAAAAATCCTGTATTATTTGGAAAGAAAAAAGAGACAGAGCCTTAATTTTTTTTGTCGAATTATGGAAGATAATGTTTAGAAGTGGAGCGTTTTTGATGCAATTGTGTATAAAAATGCAAAAAACCGTTTTTCATGCAAAAAAACATGTATAATGGGGAAGAAAGAAGTTCAATCATAGAAAATCAGGAAGGTACAAATGGATTATGGAAAAACAGTTGACGATACTGATTGTAGATGATATGGAGATAAACCGTGTTTCATTGAAAGAAATATTTAAAAATGAATATCAGATACTTGAAGCAGAAGATGGACAGACTGCATTAGAAATAATGGCAGCAGAAAAAGTTAATCTTGTAATACTTGATCTTTTTATGCCTGTTATGAATGGATTTGAAGTGCTAAAGAAGATGAAGCAGGATGAAAGATTTTCGGATATTGCGGTTGTTGCAAAGACAGCAGTTGATGAAAAGACAGAGGTGACAGCACTTGAGCTTGGTGCAGATGACTATATATTTTCGCCGTGTGACCCGGCAATCATAAAAAAAAGAGTGCATAATATTGCCCAAAAGTATATTTTGGAAAAAGAAAAAATCCGTATGCAGTTAGAAGAAGAACAGCGGATGAGTCAGGCAAAGGAGCTTTTTTTAGCAAGAATGTCGCATGAGCTCCGGACGCCAATCAGCGGAATTTTAGGAATTTCACAGCTTGCACATTATAAAGACCCGAAGGTTTCGGGCGATTTTAAAAAAATCAGGGTACAGGCAGAATATTTGCAGGCACTTGTAAATGACGTTTTAGATATGGCAGCAATTGATAATGATAAGCTGAAGCTGCATAACAGCATATTTCCGCTTAATTCGGTTGTCTCAGATGTGTCAGATTTGTTTTTTTCACAGTGCAGAAATAAAAAAATTAAATTTAATTTCAGAGTCGACAATGTAATGTATGAATATCTTGTCGGGGATGCAGTCCGTATCAAGCAGATGTTAATTAATTTGTTGTCGAATGCATTTAAGTTTACAGAAAAAGGCGGCTGTATTGATGTCGGTATGCGGGAAGAAGCGTATAAGGACGGATGGACAAAGCTCTGCCTTACGGTAAAAGATACCGGCTGCGGAATTTCGAAAGAGGCATTAGAAAGAATATGGAAGCCTTTTGAACAGGAGACAAATGCAGGAAATAATGTATACATCGGAAGCGGACTTGGACTTCCGATTACAAAAGGCATTGTCGAACAAATGGATGGAACAATAAGTGTTACATCCAAAAAGGGTGCCGGAACAAAATTTGAGATAGAGCTTCCGATGGAAATTGGAAAAAATAGAGTAAAAGAAAAACGGAAGTTTAAATCTTTAAAGGCATTTTTGATTAATGATGATGAAATCGCATTAAATTATATGATTTCCATACTTACAAGGCTTGGAATTCATTATGACAGTGCAATTGATGAAAAAGAGGTCATGGCATCATTAAAAATGGCTTATGAAAATGGTGAAAGCTATGATATTTGTTTTGTTTACTGGGAAACATCAGGTGGGCTTGGAAAGAAGCTGACCGAAAAAATAAGGGCAGAATTTGACCACGATACATTAAAAATTGTGGCATCCTCATATAATGCTATGGATTTAGAGGATGAAATGCGAAGCTGTGGTGCAGATTATATATTGAAAAAACCGGTTTTGCAGTCACAGGTTTATCGTTTGATGTCTGATATCTGCAGTATACCGGAAGCAGAGAGTGATGACTCCGGGGATTTTGACTTTGCGGGCAGGAAGGTTTTACTGGCAGAGGATAACGCAATTAATGCAGAAGTTCTGACAGCATTTTTAAACGCAGTAAATATCGAGGTCGACCATGTGGAAAATGGAAAAGCAGCAGTGAAAATGTATGGTGCAAAAAAAGATTACTATTATGATGCCATACTTATGGATATTAACATGCCGCTTATGAATGGATATGATGCGACAAAGAAAATAAGAAAAAGCAAAAAAGCCGATGCCGCTGATATACCAATCATTGCAGTTACCGCAAATGCTTTTTCGAAGGATGTTGTAAAAATTCATGAAGCCGGAATGAATGCACAGATTGTAAAGCCGGTGGAGCGGATGGCTTTATACCAGATGCTGGAAAAATATTTATAAAAAGACTAGGTAAAGGAGGCAGTTTTATGCAGAAAATATGGGTATGTGGTTCCCGCGGACAAATCGGTCAGGCGGTGAATGATATTGTCGATAAATTAGAATTTGAAATGTTAGATACGGATATTGACGATTTAGATGTAACAGATACGGATGAGGTATTAAGATTTGGAGAGATGAACCGGCCGGATATTATCATTAACTGCTCCGGCATGACCGATATTCATGCGTGTGAAGAAAATCCTTCCCAGGCATTTAAGGTGAATGCACTTGGGGCAAGAAACCTTGCAATTGTTGCAAGAAAAATGGAGGCAAAGATGGTGCAGCTTTCAACGGACGATGTGTTCGATGGAAAAAGCACAGAGCCATACAATGAATTTGATGTTACAAATCCGGGAACCGTCTACGGAAAGTCAAAGCTTGCCGGAGAAAACTATGTGAAAGAATTCACATACAAGCATTTTATAGTAAGAAGTACCTGGGTGTATGGAAAAGGACAGAACTTTATTAATGGATTTTTGGAAAAGGTGGAGAGCGGTGAGCAGTTATCTATCGCGTCCGACCAGTTTGGTTCCCCGACAAGTGCCAATGAGCTGGCACGCTTTTTACTGCATCTTGTGCATACAAGTGAATATGGAACCTATCATGCGACGAATAAGGGCGTATGCAGCCGTTATGCATTTGCACAGGAGATTTTAAAAATGACCGGAAAAACGGCATCCATGCAGCCGGTACCTACCGTGATGTCGGATTTTTCAAAGGTCAGACCGGCATATGCGGTGTTAGATAACTTTATTATGAGTATGATACCAGTTTATGATTTCCCACAGTGGCAGGATTCCCTGAAAGAATATTTGACAGAAAGGGGATTATATAATGCCAGATAACAAGACGAAAAAGAAAAAAATGAGCCTTACAACAATGATTTTTGCTGCATTGTTAGCAGGGGCACTGACCGGAATTATTATTAACTACTGCATTCCGAAAAATTATTTTGTAGATGATTTTATTGTCAGCGGAGTTTTTTATATTGTCGGACAGGGCTTTATCCGTCTGATGCGGATGCTTGTTGTTCCGCTTGTATTCTGTTCAATTGTCTGTGGAAGCATGGCGGTCGGTGATACAAAGAAGCTTGGAAGTGTCGGCATTAAGACGATGATTTTTTATCTGTGTACGACAGCACTTGCGATAACGGTTGCGCTTACCATTGCCAATATTTTCAATCCGGGAAAAGGACTGGATATGTCAAAAATCCAGATTGCCTCAAGTGTAAGTGAGACGGCGGAAGCGACCGATGTGACAGAGACATTGCTTAACATTATCCCGACGAATATTTTCAATTCCCTAAGTGAAGGAAATATGCTTCAGATTATTCTGTTTGCGTTAATTTTAGGTGTCATTCTTGCAAACATGGGCGACCGTGTTGATATTGTAAAAAACTTTTTCAGTCAGTTTAACGATATTATGATGGAAATGACAATGGCAGTTATGAAGCTTGCTCCAATCGGAGTATTCTGTCTGATTGCAAAAACCTTTGCGGAAATCGGTTTTGAAGTGTTCATTCCATTGTTAAAATATATGTTCTGTGTACTGTTTGCACTTGCGGTCCAGTGTTTTGTAGTTTATCTTGGACTGTTAAAGGTATTTTCGGGATTAAATCCGTTTATTTTTATCAAAAAGTTTTTCCCGGTTATGGCGTTTGCATTTTCCACATCTACGTCTAATGCAACCATTCCGATGAATATTGATACGCTTGCAGAGAAAATGGGAGTGTCGAAAAAGATTTCTTCCTTTACTATTCCTTTGGGTGCCACCATTAATATGGACGGAACCTCTATTATGCAGGGTGTTGCGGTCGTATTCACCGCACAGGCATTTGGTATTCCGCTTGATATGATGGATTACATTACCGTTATCGGAACGGCAACGCTTGCATCCATCGGAACTGCAGGTGTGCCGAGTGTCGGACTTATCACACTTACAATGGTATTTAATTCCGTCGGACTTCCGGTGGAAGGAATTGCGCTTATTATGGGAATTGACCGAATTCTTGATATGACACGTACCGCGGTAAACATTACCGGAGATGCAGTATGTACAACAATTGTTGCTTCCTGGAATAAGGCGGTAAACCGTGACATTTATTATGATAAGACAAGAAAGTAAAAAATAATTACAGGGCTGTAAAATAAGTCCCTGAACAAAAAACACCAGTTTTGGTAAGTTGATAGTCTGCCTGTCTGACTGACAGTGGACATATCAAGGTACCGGCGCTGGTGTTTTTTGTTTATAGGAAGTTTTTTACAGTCTTATTTTTTGGAAAAGCGGTTGACAAATTCTTGTATGTTAGTGTATTCTAACTTCGCTGCCTGCTCAAAACAGCCTAAAACTATAGAAAACAGGAAAAGAAAAAGGCTTTGGTTAGCGGCAGATAACAGAAGAAAGAGAGAACAACATGAAAAAGATACTTCGGTTTATTTATTTAATGCTGGCATTTCATCGCTGTAGTTGCAGCAGGTCATGTCTACTACTTTGTAGTGAAGATTAAAACAGTAGAGGAAGGCGCGGAGGAAGCAGAAATTATTGAGATAGAGAGGGCAGAAGATGACGACAGAACAAAAGAGAGCGCATGAGAAACAGACTGTTGACCTCATGATAGAGATTTACTGTCACGGAAAACATTATACGAAAAAACACACACTGTGTAGGGAATGTCAGGAATTGACTGATTACTGCAACGTGCGCACCGACAAATGTCCGTTCATGGAGACAAAAACATTTTGCAGTGCGTGTAAGGTACATTGTTATGCGAAGGATAAAAAGGAAAAAATACGCGAGGTCATGCGCTATTCCGGGCCGCGTATGATGCTTTATCATCCGGTGCTTGCAATAAAGCATGCAATCGTGACTTTAAAAATGAAACAGGCGAATAAACGATGAAAACAGGAGAAAAATAAAAAATGTTTCACAAAAGACTTTTAAAGGAATTTGAAATGATTTTTATAGATGACTGTGGCGAAGATGGTTCAATTGCAATAGCAGAGGAATATGCGA
>CAKRCJ010000173.1 GCA_934307185.1 uncultured Roseburia sp. | reverse complement strand
TTGCAGATGAGGTGAAAAATCTTGCTGGAGGCATTAAAAATCTGGTGAATACAGTAGAAAAGGATATTGCAGAGGTAGAAAGCGGCACTACGCAGCTCAATTCGAATATCGAGGCTTCCAAGACAGCCTTTGGACAAAATGTGGCAGAGACAGAGGAAGCTTATGGAGTATTCGATCAGATTATAGAGGCAGCTCAGGGCGCAAAGACTGTGCAGAAGAAAATCGGTGAGATGGCAGAAGCATCAGAGCAGAAGCTTAATGTGGTACGGGAGTGCTTTGATGCTGGAGAAGAACAAATGGAGCGTGTACTGACACATATTGAGCGGGCAAATGACCTTGGTACGACCAAAAGCTCCATGTTTGAGGATATGAATAACTTAGTCGGACAGTTAAAACCGATGGCAAATGAGATTGACCAAAAGCAGAGGGGATAAAAAAGAAATTTAAAAATAATAGGGGAGGATGAAAATGAAATTTGGACCAATCGAAGTCAAGGATAAAAACAACAGAACGATAGTATTAAGAAATGCAGTACCGGAAGATGCACAAGACCTAATCAGATATTTGAAAGAGACAACTGCAGAAACACCATATCTTATTCGTGAGCCGGACGAAGTTACCATTACACCGGAGCAGGAAGCAGCGTTTATAAACAATTGCCAAAACTCAGACAGATCATTAATGTTAATTGCATCATTAGATGGAAAACATATTGGTAATTGTTCTCTAAATCCAATCGGAAGCTATCGCAGGTACGCGCATAGATGTGAAGTAGCAATTGCTTTATATCAGCAGTTTTGTGGATGCGGCATCGGAAGCATTATGTTAGAAACTGTACTGAAAGCTGCAAAAGAGCTTGGGTATGAGCAGGCAGAATTAGAGGTTGTTTCGGATAATGGTAATGCGATTGCACTCTATGAAAAATTAGGCTTTCAGAAATACGGTACATTTCCAGATAATATGAAATATGCAGATGGACATTATGTGTCCGCAGACTGGATGATGAAAAAATTATAGGAAAAAAATTCAAGACATTGTGTGCCGGTATTTATTGCGGAATTCCTTCGGTGACATCTCATTTTTGGAATAAAACAATTTGTAAAAATGGGATTTATTTGTAAAATCCAGCCGCGCGATGATTTCTGTAATCGTAAGGTCTGTTTTCAAAAGATAATATTCAGCTTTGCGGATGGAAAAAGTAGTGCCGTATTCAAAGAGCGTCATGCCGGTGTACTTTTTTGTGATGCGGTTTAAATAGTCACCGCTGTAGCTTAAACGGTCCGCCAGTTCATGGCGGCTGAGCCTGCCGTCACTATTTTCTAAAAGATGTGAAAGCTTTGTAAAAATCAGAAAATCATTTCCGGAGTCAAGCTGGATATTGGACAGGTGGAAAAGCTCTGGATTTGATAATGTATCCATAAACTGAAGAATATTCCCATTCAGAAAAAAGGTCGAGCCAGTCTGTGGATTTAGGGAAATCCGCACAATCTCCTCAGAAATCTGATAGAGCCTGCGAAACGACTCTGAGTTATGGAAAGTCGGGAAAAAATCAAGGTATTGTTTCTGTGTATTATTGTTATCAGCTGCATTTGCGTTCAGAAACTGAAAAACGTTGTTTGTGGTATCCGTAAGCTTTGTGGGCAGATGAAACATATCCTCCGTCCGCAAAAGGCTTAATAGGTAATCTTTTGAAATATTTAAAAAGAAAATCCGGAAATCGTGGGACAGCAACTCCACATGTCTTAAATTACAATTGACCACACACCCGGTTCCGGCGGGATAGAGACGCTCATTATTTTCAATATTAACGACTGCTTCGCCCTGCATGACAAACATTATTTCAAAAAAGTCATGCTGGTGAAGCGGTCTTTTTTTCATTTTTGCTAAAATAGCTTCGTCCTCAATCAGGGAATGGTTACAGTGGTCCGGCGTAAAGCTTGAAATCTTAAAATAAGGCTTTACAAGGTCGGAGCGGTACGTTTCGATAATGGCACTGTAAGGGGAAGTGAGATGATAATACTGGTTAAATTTGCTGTCAACGTTCTGGATTTCGAAAAAATTATTTTTTAACTGGGAAATAGAGGACTGGTCCATAAGAAACTCCTTTGTAAAAAGTCGCGAATATGTTACTAATTTACCTATCTTGCGTCTAATTATAGCATTGAAGGGCAATTTTGAAAAGTGTTAGAATAATGCTATCAGAAAAATACATTCGAATGTACAACAATTTTTACAAAAAAGGGGAAAAATTATGGACGATAAAAAATATTTAAAATGGTATCAGAAGCTTGCATATGGTTCGGGGGATTTGGCATCGAACTGTAGTTATGGACTGGTTTCGAGCTTTTTGTTGCTGTATCTATCCGATGTACTCGGCTTAAAAACCGGTATTATCGGTACGTTAATGCTTGTATCCAAAATCTTTGACGGTGTTACTGATGTATTTTTTGGAAATATGATTGACAAGACAAAGAGTAAGCTTGGAAAAGCAAGACCGTGGATGCTATACGCACAGATTGGAGTTTCCCTCTGTCTTGTGTTATTATTCTCAATCCCGGATATGGGACAAACAGCGCAGTACGCTTACTTTTTTGCATTTTATACCTGCTTAAATGCAATTTTTTATACGGCAAACGGAGTGGCATATTCTACACTTTCTGCATTGATTACCAATAACTCGCAGGAGCGTGTGCAGCTTGGCTCTATCCGTTTTATGTTTGCAGTTGTGACAAATATCGTGATGGGCTTTGCCGTTACAAATACAGTCGAAGCCTTTGGCGGCGGTGCAAGTGGCTGGCGGGCAGTTGCGATTATCTGTGCATTAATTGGTTTGGTGGTAAATACGATTAGCTGTCTGTCGGTAAAAGAGGTTGCACCGGAGCAGAATATGGCAAAGGCAGACAAAGAAGAGAAAAAAGATGATACCATAGGTTTCTGGGAAAGCATGAAGCTGCTATTTACCAACAAGTATTATATTATGATTTTGGTTTTGTATATTGTGTACTATATTATGAGTAATATCACGACCGGAAGCGGTGTTTACTTCACAAAATATGTTCTTGGAGACGCTTCACTGCTTGGAATGTTCCAGATGATGAAAATGTTCCCGGTCATTATCGCACTTATTTTTACACCGATGCTTGTGAAAAAAGCAAAAAGCATGCAGAAGGTGAACTTCTGGGGCTATGTCATTAACTGTATTTTAAGCATTTTCTTTATTTATTTTGCATATCAGAAAAATGTAAAATTAATGCTGTTATTTATGTTTATCAAAGGCATTTTTGCAGGAACCTTAAGCGGAACATTAAATGCGTTAATCGCAGAAATCAGCGGTTATACATACAGAACCAAGGGAGTAAGAATGGACGGAACGATGTTTAGCTGTTCTTCCCTCGGCGTTAAAATCGGCGGTGGAATTGGAACTGCTGCTGTAGGCTGGCTTTTAGACCTTGGCGGATATGTTGGAACTGCTGCTACACAGACCGAAGGTGCAGTTAATATGATTTTTATGATGTACATTGTACTCCCAGTGATTTTTGGTGTAATCATTACGGTTCTTCTTGGAATGTTAAATGTTGAGAAAGCAAATAAAAAATGGGACGAAGAACATGCGGTAAAACAGGCAGATTGCTAAATTTTTAAAATACAGATTTACGCCTGCGGAAAAAAGCCGCAGGTGATGAAAGGCATGATGATTGAACTATGAAAAAAATTGATTTTAATTCGGACTGGAAATTTGTAAAAGGGTATGTGCCGTCTTTAAAAGTTTTGCAGATGTATGGGAAAGAGGCGGAAAATGTCAGGCTTCCCCACGATGCAATGATACATGAGGACAGGGACGAGCACACAAAAAATGGAGGGGCAACCGGATTTTATCCGGGGGGAACCTATACCTATTTTAAAAGCTTTTATGTGCCGTCAGACTGGGCGGATAAGACTGTCACGATAGAGTTTGAGGGCGTGTATGAGACAGCCATGGTGTACATCAATGGGGTGTTAGTAAAGACAAACCGGTATGGTTATTCGAATTTTTATGTGGAGCTGTCGGCTTATCTGAATTTTGATACTGAAAATGAACTGAAGGTTGTTGTGGAAAATGCAGGGGAAAACAGCCGCTGGTATTCTGGAAGTGGAATTTACCGGAATGTAAATTTATATGTCGGAAATCTTGTGCAAATCCCGGTGAACGGAGTACGTGCAACCACAGAAGAGGCAGACAGTGAGGCTGCTGTCGTGGAATTTGCCACGAAAGTTTCCAATTTTTCAAGGAAAAAAGAAAAGCTGATTGTTTCCGTGAAAATGGAAGATAAAGAGAAAAACCATTTTACAGATAAAGTGCATCTTACCAGCTTTGCACAAACGAACAATGTCGTTTATCAGAGTATCACCATTCCAGCACCACAATTGTGGGACTGCGAGGAGCCAAATCTTTATCAGTGTACAGTCAGAGTCTGCACAGAGGAGGGAGAGCTGTTTGAGGAGGAGACATTTTTCTATGGTATCCGGAAAATAACACTTGATGCCATAAGAGGACTTCGTATCAACGGAAAGCAGGTAAAATTGCGCGGCACCTGTCTCCACCATGACAATGGAATTTTAGGGGCGGCAACGTTTGAGGACGCGGAATACCGGAAGTGTGAGCTTATCAAAAAAGCAGGCTTTAATAGTGTCCGGAGCGCTCATCACCCGGCAGGCAAGGCGTTTTTAGATGCCTGTGACAGACTGGGAATTCTTGTAATGGACGAGCTGACAGATATGTGGACGGTTCATAAAAATAAAAATGATTTTGCATTTTCCTTTTTGGACGAATGGAAAACTATTGCAGAGAGAATGGTTGAAAAAGACTATAACCACGCATCTGTTATCCTTTATTCTGTTGGAAATGAAATTCAGGAAATCGGTACAGAGCGCGGGGCAGAAATGAACCGCACCATCTGTAATTATTTCAAAGAACTGGACAATACAAGATATACCACAAACGGGATAAATGCGTTGAACGCGGCTGGGGCAAATGTTTATCAGATTATGAAAGAGCTCGGTCCGCTGCTGCAAAAAAATATGGAACAGGCGGGCACAAACGATAATACTGGAAGCAATGCGATTAACAGCTTTATGAAACTGATGGAGGGCGAAGTCGGAGATGCTTTCGCAAAGCACCCGATTGTCACAAAAGTAATTGAAGAAGCGAGTGAGTCCATGGATATTATCGGATTAAATTATCTTACTGGACGGCATTTAATGGAGGGACAGCTTCACCCGAACAAATGTGTGCTTGGAACGGAAACATTTCCGGCAGATATCGTAAGGCTCTGGGGCATTGTAAAATCATCAGCGAAGGTCTTAGGTGATTTTACATGGACTGGCTATGATTATCTTGGAGAGGCAGGCTGTGGCATTTTCTATTACGACGGAAAAAATAATTTTGGCAGCAACTATCCGGACAGAACGGC
>CAKRCJ010000172.1 GCA_934307185.1 uncultured Roseburia sp. | reverse complement strand
CTGTAATATCAACAGATTACTTACTACTCTTTCTCAACGGTTTTTCTTTATGGTGTTACTTTAATACATTAACGTATTTTTGTCAACACTTTTTTTATTTTTTATGAGAAGTACACAAGCTCATCTTCCGGTTTTTCTGCCGGAGTAACGGAAATCGGATACAAAACAGGTCCTTTTCCCTTGTACTCCTTTGCAAATTCCACATGCACTTCTGCGGTAATGTTAATCCAGGATTTGTGTGGAATCTCATTCTCACGATCGTATTTGGTCTTAAAGCCGATGAAAGTAACATCCTCCACGCAGCAGGTCATTGCAAAACGTCCCGGAACCATAATGCCTTTTTTCAGTTTGTCCGGATTGTAAACAAGTGCTAAAAAGGAAACCTTCTTGCCCTCGTATTTTTTTGGATTGTCCTGGCAGTCCATATACCAGATGGCATAATCTGCATCGGAAATCTCAATCTCATCTGCGGAAATATCAAACGGTAATTCCTCCGGTCTCTCATCAAGGCTGCCATCAGCGCGCTCAGAGACAAGCTGTGCTTTTCTGTTTAACGCTTTGACATTTCTACGGTATTTTCCTTTATCTGTGTTATCGTCACACCTGTTAAAAATAACCACGTCTGCGGAAAACAGCTGTTCCATAATCATAGAACGCATGTTGGCAAGATACATATCAAAAGTTTCTGCATCAACCGTTGCAAGCTGCTGTACAATTACCCAGTGTTTTGGAAGCTCCATCTCAAGCAGCGGTCCCACCTGCCATGTGCCGTTGTATTCCAAAAACACCTGCTCCGGCTGGTATTCGGTATTGATTTTATTTAAAAACTCTGCTGTAAAAGCTTCCTCACTGTCGACAGAGACAAACTTTACATTGTTTTTTTTAAGCTCGTCCTCCGAAAATTCCTCCTCGCCGTCCTCACAGGAAATCACAAGACTTTTTCCTTCTTTGGCAAATCCCTGCTCAAATAGGGTGTCTTTTATCAGAGAGGTCTTTCCGCTGTCCATAAAACCGGTAAATAAATATACTGGTATTTCGTTCATAATATAATAACCATGCCTTTCGTCATTAAATTCCGAATAACTCTTCTAATCTGTGCTCGTCAATATTGCAGCCGATAACACAGAGTCTTCCGGTATAATCCGGCTCTCCGTCGCGAAGCTCATACTCGCCCGGAACCATATCAAAGTAAATCCAGGAACCATTCTCATCTTCCACCATTCCTTTTGCACGAAGGATTGTTCCGTAATCCTCTGTTTCGGAAAGTGTCTTTAATACTTCCTCAATCTTTTCTTTTGTAAATTTATGAGGAGTCTCTTTGCCCCAGCTTGTAAATACTTCATCTGCATGATGGTGATGATGATGCTCGTGGTCATGGCAGCCACAAGTGCAGTTCTCATCATGTTCATGGTGATGCTCATGCTCGTCGTGATCGTGATGATGCTCATGCTCATCGTGGTCATGATGGTGCTCATCTTCCTCATGGTCGTGGTCATCATGGCAGCCGCAGGTGCAGTTCTCATCATGTTCATGGTGATGCTCATCGTGGTCGTGATGGTGTCCATCCTCATCGTGGTCATGGTGATGATGCTCATGCTCGTGTTCTTCGGCTTCTTCCTTCGCATGCTGCTCTGCCATTAACTTTATCTCAAGAGAGTCCTGACCTTCGATTACTTTTAAAATCTGCTCTCCTTTGATAGCATCCCATGCAGTTGTAATAATCGCTGCTTTCGGGTTTAATGCCTGAATCTGTTTTACACAAAGCTCTAACTGCTCCGGTGTTGCACTCTGGCTTCTGCTTAATACAACAACGGTTGCATATTCAATCTGATTGTTAAAAAATTCACCAAATGCCTTCATCTGTTTGCTTGCTTTTAATGCATTTACAACTGTCACAAGTCCGTTTAATTTTACATCTTCCTCTTTCTCAATGTCGATAACGGATTTCATGACATCGGATAATTTACCAACACCGGACGGTTCGATTAAAATACGATCCGGGTGATATTTGTCAATCACTTCATGAAGGTTCTTGCCAAAATCGCCGACTAAGGAACAGCAGATACAGCCGGAATTCATCTCTGTAATCTGTATTCCTGCGTCTTTTAAGAAACCGCCGTCAATGCCAACCTCTCCAAATTCATTCTCTATGAGGACAATCTTCTCCCCTTTGAATACTTCGTCAATCATCTTTTTAATAAATGTTGTTTTACCTGCTCCTAAGAAACCGGAAATAATATCAATCTTTGTCATTTTATATTCACTCCTTTTCTATGTTCGGATAACGGACAGCTTTGCCTGCTCATTATCATTTTGTTTCTGGTTTTGTCCGGACATTTCATCTTTATCTCCTGCCCGAACATTTCTATTTTACTCGACTTTTTTAGAAAATGCAAATTTTGTGCGTTTTTTAATATATTTTTTAGAAAATGGTATTTTCAGGCTTACTTATGAAACTGCATCGTATAAAGCTTTTCGTAAGTACCTTTTTTTGCAAGAAGTTCTTCATGCGTTCCCTCTTCCTCAATGCCGTTCTCGGAAAGAACAATGATTTTCTCTGCATTTTTTATGGTAGAAAGACGATGTGCGATAACAAATGTTGTCCGGTTTTTCGCCAGTTTTTCCAAAGAGTCCTGCACCACCTTCTCACTCTCATTGTCTAGGGCAGATGTTGCTTCATCAAAAATAAGAATTGGCGGATTTTTCAAAAATACCCTTGCAATGGAAAGCCGCTGCTTCTGTCCGCCGGAAAGCTTAATTCCGCGCTGTCCGATGTCTGTCTCATAACCGTTTGGCAGCGACATAATAAACTCATGTGCATTCGCATTTTTTGCCGCCTCAATAACTTCTTCCCTCGTTGCGTCCGGTTTGCCGTATCGAATATTATCAAATACTGTGCCCACAAAAAGATAAACGTCCTGCTGTACGATACCAATGTGGTCGCGCAGGCTCTTTAACGTAAGATCCCTTACATCTTTTCCATCGATTTTTACCGCACCACCGGTCACATCATAAAAACGCGGGATTAAGGAGCAAAGCGTACTTTTTCCTGCACCGGAAGAACCGACAAGCGCCATGTATGCTCCTGCCGGAACATTTAGGCTGATATGATTTAATACCTTTTCCGTATTTTCCTCGTACTGGAAGGAAACATTTTCAAAAGTAATATCTCCTTTTACGTCCGTAAGCCCTATTGCATCTTTTTTATCTTCAATATCCGGCTCAATGGATAAAATCTCCTGGAAACGTTCAAATCCGGTATAACCGTTCTGGAACTGCTCAGTAAAATCAATTAACGTACGCACCGGGTCGGTAAACACACTGATATAAAGCACAAATGTCACAAGATCACTGACATCAATTCTGCCTTTTGCAATAAGAATGGTTCCAGTCAAAATCACACTGACCTGAATTAACGTGGTAAACGCTCCAAGACCTGCCTGATAGCTTCCCATGTAAAAATAGCTATTCTTTTTTGCATTTAAAAAGCCGTCATTGCCGCATTTGAATTTCTCGTTTTCAATCTCCTCATTGGCAAAGGATTTCACGACACGTATTCCCGATAAATTGTCCTCAATCTGCGCATTGATATCCGCAATTTTCACACGGTTCTGCTTGAAGGCAAGACGCATTTTCCGGTTTAAAACAAACGCATAAGCAAGCATAAACGGAAGGATTGCAAACGCTGCAAGTGCAAGCATTGGGCTGATATTGACAAGGATAATAAATGCACCCACAATTTTCACGACAGAAAGAATAATATTCTCCGGTCCATGATGCATCAGCTCACTGATGTCAAAAAGGTCCGTTGTAATACGGCTCATCAGTTGTCCGACCTTCTGGTCATCATAAAAAGAAAACGATAATTTCTGATAGTGTGCAAAAATTTCCGCGCGCATATCATACTCAATTTTTGCTCCCATCACATGTCCGTAATTACAAATGTAAAATTTACTATAACAGTCAATCACAACCAACGTAAACAGCCCTATTGCAATATATGCCGCCTGATGCAGAATTTCCGCCGGCTCCCGGTACACAAGGTTATATGTCACGTAGCGCACCACCAGAGGAATAATCAGGGCTACTGCCGCTGATAAAGTTGCAAAAAACATATCTGTCCAGAATACGCGCATATAAGGCTTATAATAGGACAGCATTTTTTTCATTGTTCCGCTTTTTTTCATCTTCTGATTTCTCTCCTCGTATTTTTTCTGTGCAAAAACGAGACTGACACCTCTGTTATGCTGTGTCAGTCCCCTAAAAATATACACTGTTTTATTTTATTCCGAAACACTGAATTGTCAAGCTACAATCGCACCTGCCGCCTTGCCTGGTCTACAATTAGTATGTTGTTCACTGTCCTATCAATACCTTCTTTCCCCGGAAAGCAAATGCATCACCGGGGCAAAACGGAAATTTCCTTTTGCCAGATTTACTGTACGTATCTGTCCTGCAAAATCATAAATTTCTTCGAACAGACATTTGTGAATTTTGGAAAGTGTTTCAAATATTATACGATGTAATTATTCTGCATCCGGTGCGCTTGAGACATCGCTTCCGAAATATTTAACAGAAAGCTCTGATAAAGTTCCGTCTGCACGAAGTTCATCTAATGCCTGGTTAATTGCAGCTCTTAAGCTGTCTGATGCCGCCCCTTTGCGAAGTGGAATGGCAACTTCGGACGCGTCCTCTGTGAGTGCTGCGATTTTCACATTTGCATCCGGGTGTGCTTTCAAATAATCATAATAGGTTAATTCTGCATTTAAGGTTGCATCAATTCTTCCGGATAATAACAGTTCAAAGGTCTGGTTTAAGTCATCTACACCAGTCACATTTGCACCATACTGCTCTGCTAATTCGGCATAGGTACTGGAAATGGTGTTTGCTGTGTTTTTTCCGTCCAAATCTTCAAAGGAATTGATTTCATCATTGTCTTTGGTGACGATAATTGCGGTACGGTTGTATGCATATGGCTCGGTAAAATCATATTTTTGCGCACGCTCCTCTGTAATATCCACACCATTTACGACAATATCATAACGTCCCGCGTCCATTCCTGCAAACAGTCCGTCCCATTCTCCCTCGACAAATGTAGCTTCTACACCCAGCTTTTCAGCAATTGCCTTTGCAACTTCCACATCATATCCGACTAATTCATCATTTTCATCATGGTAAGTCCATGGAGACCAGGTTCCTTCCATTGCAACAACAATTTCACCTTTTTCCTTAATCTGTGCGAGCTGGTCTTCCCCTGCATCTACTGTTTCTGTTACATCGGCACTTTCTTCCGCCTGTGCGTTTCCTGCCGCATCACTTGCCGCAGCAGTTGTGTCTGCGCCTATTGTATCCTGGGCATCACTTCCGCAGCCTGCTGCCGCCAAAGCTCCTGTTAACATTGCTGCGGTTAAAATCATACTTACTAATTTATTCTTCATAATATTTTACTC
>CAKRCJ010000171.1 GCA_934307185.1 uncultured Roseburia sp. | reverse complement strand
ATCTACGTTTGGTAATGTCACTCCTAAAATTTTTAACTCTTTTTCATAGTCTTTTTTCAGAAGTGCCACCATATACTGCAAAAATCCTGTCTCCATCGCCATGATGTCCTCAAAGCCATCAATATATCCCATCTCAAAATCCAGACTGGTATATTCATTCAAATGACGCTTTGTGTTATGCTTTTCTGCGCGGAACACCGGTGCCGTTTCAAATACACGGTCAAATACACCTACCATCATCTGTTTATAAAACTGTGGGCTCTGGGCTAAAACAGCCGGTCTGTGGAAATATTCCATACGGAACATATTTGCTCCGCCCTCTGCTCCTTTTGCTCCAATTTTCGGGGTATGAATTTCTGTAAATCCTTCTTCATAAAGAAAATCACGGAATCCTCTGACAACACCCTCCTGAATTTTAAATTTTGCACGTTCCCTGATATTTCGAAGTGCAATGGAACGGTTGTTTAAATTTGCCTCCAGTGAAGTGTTTAACTTCCATTTGGAAATTGCAAGCGGCATCGGTGCAGCCGGTTCAGACAAAACTTTTATGCTCTCTAAACGGATTTCAAATCCATTCGGTGCCCTGTCCTCGGACTTTACAATTCCTTCCACTTCTACGGTTGCTGCCTCTTTTAAATCTTTTAAGTCAAACTTTGTTTTTCCTTCTTCAAAAACACACTGAAGAAGCCCCTCTCTTTTCCGTAAAACGACAAATGCAACCTCGCCCATATCACGGATAGTATGCACTGCGCCGTTTACCTTTACCTGTCTGCCCTCAAAATCTCCTGCTAAAATTTCACTGATTTCTACTGTGTCTTTTCTTTTTACTCCTGTCATGAATTCCATACGTTTGTACGCTCCTTTTCTATCCTTATTTTCGGGAATTGATAGGTGCGGGACGGGATAGGAATTATTTTTACATTCTCGCCAGACGTTTTTTAACTAAAAAAACGCCCTGAAAGAACAGCCTGTTCTTCCAGGGCGAGATATACACTTATCCCGCGGTACCACCCGCATTGAAAAATGATAACATTAAATTCATTTTCCCACTCAATGTGCGTAACGAGCACCGACGTACTGACCTACTTACACAATTGTGTCATAAACTGATATTATAATAAAATTCCAATTCCATTCTCACAATTATGGTTCAACCAGTCTGCTCCAGAGTGTTCCCATTCTTTTCTCTTTCCAACAGCGCTCTCAGTCGGTGACGCTGTATTCCTGTCGACGTCTGAAAATATGAGTCTCTATCATCGCTTTACTGTGTTAATGTTGTAATATTTATATCACTTCAAAAATCAAATTGCAAGATAATTTTTGATTTTTATTATAACAATTTTTAATAATGGTTATTCATCACGCCAGAAACCCGCTTAATCACCATAACTGCCAGAAGACCTATCACTGTTCCTGACACAATTCCTGTAACCGCCAGCACCGGAAAATAGTAAATAAGTGTCGACGTATCAAGCACCCACATGGCAACTAAAATCTGCCCTGCATTATGAAAAATGCCACCTAAAACACTCACTCCGGTGGCAGAAAACAACTTCGTTTTTTTTGCAATTGCCATCACAACAAAGCTTAAAATACCACCCGCAAAACTATATAACATCGCTGCCATGGAACTAAACGTAAGCCCGGTCAGTAAAATCCTTACCATGGAAAGCGCAAATGCCTCTTTGGTTCCAAGTGTATATAATGCAACCATAACCACCAGATTGGCAAGCCCAAGCTTTGCCCCCGGTATTCCAAGATTGACCGGTATAAGTGTCTCAATATAAGAAAGTACAAATGCCAGCGCGACAAGCATTCCTGTCAATGCAGTTTTTCTCGCCATAACTTTTTCCTCTCGCTTCTAATGTGTCAGAATATCAATTTCCGCTTCGTCTCCGTTTTCAATGGTAAGCACCACCTTATCCGGGAGACAGACAATTGTCTCATTCGCTTTACTGATTTTTTTATGCTTTACGCAAATCTGATCCGGACATGAAGCCTCCGGCATCGTCACATAGCCGTCCTGAATGGCAAAACGGTTGTAAGAACCGTCCTCAAACCGGATTGTTTCGGTGTATTGCCCTGACAGCGGATAACGCCCATATTCTTCCCCGTCAACGGTTACTACCACAACCGCATCTTTTGTATGCCCCTCCTGATAAATGCGTATTCCGAAATATGCCACTGCTGCCACAATAAGTAATATAACAATTAAAATAATGTCATTTTTCCTTAAACCAACTTCTTTGTTTTCTGCCAAACCATTTCTCCCATAAAAATCTTTGTTTTCTCCTGTTTTGCATGATATTGCATTTATCTCCGCAAATATCAATAAGTCAAAACAATTCAAATTTTAATTTACATACTGCGAAAATCCGTCCGAATACTGCATGCTTCCGTCCTCTAGTATCCACATCGCCTCAAGCTGTGGCTGTTGATTTACAAACTCCATGCCCTCCTCAAGCGGCATATTAAAAACTGCCGTCGAATAAGCATCTGCCATACCTGACTCTTTTGTGATAATTGTAACAGACGAAAAATAATCTGCCGGCATCAATGTATTCCCGTTTATGATATGACAGTATCTTTTTCCGTCAACCATATAATAACGCTGATAATTTCCGCTTGTCACAACACTGATATCTTTTACTTTTACTTTTTTTACATATGCCTCGCTGCTGTCAACATCAGGGTTTTGTATTCCGATACTCCACTCTGTACCGTCCGGGTGTCCTCCGACTGCACAGACATTTCCACCCACAGAAAAAAGAAGATGGTCCATTCCCAATTCATTTTTTGCATACTCTGCCACTTTTTGCACTGCATAGCCTTTTCCGATGCTTCCCACATCAATCGACATATCCGGATCCGGAAGATATACGGTAGAAGCCTCCTCGTCAATTACAATTTGATTGATATCCGTATGCCTAGAAGCCTCCTCTAACTCGTCCATCGGCGGAAGTACCGCTTCTTCTGGATTGTCCTCTCCTGCCTCCCTGTAATCATGCCAAATGGTAAGAACACTTCCCATGGCAATATTCATCTTTCCATCGGTGTTTTTTTCCATATCTATTCCAAGCTTCAGCAGATTGATAATCTCCTCATCAACCTTCACCGGCTTTACTCCGGCATTGTCATTGATTGTTTTGATATTATTTAAGTCATCATAATCATGATAAATATCGTAAAGGTCATTATAATACTGAAACTTTTCTTTTATCTGTGCAATCTGCGACGAAAATTCTTCCTTTGATGCCGCATACCCGATAATCTGTGTCTGCGTATCAAATACATCAAAAAAAGCTGCCTCATACTGTTCTAAGTCTTTTCCTGTACTATGTCTGTAAGATATGATCCCGATAAAACATACGAGTATGAAAACCGCAGCAATCTGTCCTTTTTTTCTCATAAAAATATCTCCCTGTCTACGAATAAAGGAGAGGTAAAATACCCCTCCTTTTCTTTCATTTTTTTTCATAAATCCCAAATTCATTCTGAATAAGGATATCTCCGGCTTCCAGTTCCAATGGAAGCTTATACTTCTGCACCTCAAACGATCCTTTGGGACCAGATAACATAACGCTTGTCTCTTTAAATGATTCTACCTTATATTCTTCTGTTACTTTTTTTCTCTTAAATATCAATTTTAACGCCCAATTCCCTATTCCTAAAGTCTAAAAACCAAAAAAGATTATAACAAGACTGCACAATTGTTGCAAGAATTTTTTTAATGTCTCTTATTTTTCCTCAACTCTTTCACAATCTTTCCTTCATAAACTGCTGCAAGCAACAGGATAATTCCCATTGCAATCAGACTGTACGCTGCATCTATCTTATATCCCATTGCATCACAAATACTTGTAAAAAGAAGTGATAACACAAATACAAGCTTTATTAATTGCACCATATGTACGGTATATCTGCGGATTTTACCTATACACACTTCTGGTGACAGCCCATTCACACGTTCCGGGTAAAGTAATAGCATGGTAAGTCCTAAATAAACCAAAAGCAGAATACACACATTCATAATAATCTTTAAAGCACCGGCACCATAGGCAATTCCATAATAAACCTGTAGCCCCAAATAAAAAAATGCAGCAACAGCTGATATAATTTCAAATATCAGCATCTCCGGTGTGAACTGGTTCTTCTTCATCCACTAATCATCCTTTCATCAGCGCAGACATATACATATAAGATACAATATTTTTCCCATTTCTAAAAGTGTTTTTAGAATTATTTAAGAATTAAATGTATGCATGTATTATTTCAAAAAACATAGTATCTTTTCTTGAAAATCCCTTTGTCTGTGCTATAATTATTAAGGTTATGACTTGAAACAATGTTAAAAGGAGAAACTTTATATATGGAAAAATTTATTATTCCAAAAGATTATCATTCAGAATTAAATTTACATGATACTCAGATTGCAATTAAAACTGTAAAAGATTTTTTCCAAAATCTTCTTTCAGAGCGTCTGCATCTGTCCCGTGTCTCTGCCCCGCTTTTCGTTGACCCGAATTCCGGATTGAACGATAACTTAAACGGCATTGAGCGTCCGGTTACTTTTGATATTAAAGAACAGAACGGCCGGGAAGCAGAGGTTGTACAGTCTCTTGCAAAATGGAAAAGATATGCTTTAAAGAAATACGGCTTTTCTTATGGCGAGGGGCTTTATACGGATATGAATGCTATCCGCCGCGATGAGACAACCGACAACATTCATTCTATTTTCGTTGACCAGTGGGACTGGGAAAAGATTATTAAAAAAGAAGAACGTACCATTGATACATTAAAAGACACCGTAAAAACAGTTTACAAATGTCTCAGAAAAACGGAAAAATATATGGCAATCCAGTACGATTACATTGAAGAAATTCTTCCGCATGACATTTTCTTCGTAACAACACAGGAATTAGCCGATATGTTCCCGGACAACACACCAAAGGAACGTGAATATTATATTTCCAAGGCAAAAGGTGCTGTATGCATTATGAAGATCGGTGATACTTTAGAAAATGGTGAGCCACACGACGGCCGTGCTCCGGACTACGATGACTGGAGTTTAAATGCAGATATCGTTGTTTACTATCCGGTTCTTGACATTGCTTTAGAATTATCCTCCATGGGTATCCGTGTTGACAAGAAAGCCTTACTTTACCAGTTGAAAAAAGCTGGCTGTGAAGAACGCAAAGATTTTCCATTCCAGAAAGCAATTATTAACGAAGAACTTCCTTACACCATCGGCGGTGGTATCGGACAATCCCGTATCTGTATGTTCTTCCTTCGCAAAGCACACATCGGAGAGGTGCAGTCTTCTCTGTGGCCGGAAGATATGATTGCTGAGTGTGAAAAAAATGGTATTCAGTTGTTGTAAACCGGAGTTTAATGAAAATAAAGGACGCTGCCACATTGTAAGGCTGTGTTATGGATTTGAAAAGACTTTTTACGATAGT
>CAKRCJ010000170.1 GCA_934307185.1 uncultured Roseburia sp. | reverse complement strand
ATGCAGCCGGACAGACAGGTGGTTTCAATTAGTGAAATTTTCTATTTTGTGGCTACCATGTTTTTAATTGGCTGGACCGAAGAATTAATTTTCAGAGGCGTTATTTTAAATTTATTTTTAGACTGCTTCTCAAAAACGAAAGGCGGTATTTTAAGTGCTGTCATATTAAGCGGCTGCATTTTTGGAGCAGTTCATCTTACCAATGTATTTCAGGGAGTAACAATTCAGAGTGCAGCAGTGCAGGCTGTGACAGCAGGGCTATTAGGTGTGCTGTTAGGAGCAATTTATGCACGTTCCCACAATATATGGACGGTTATTTTATTTCATGCAGTTGTTGATTTTGCAAGCCTTATGGGAAGCGGAGTTTTTGGAACAGGTTCCTCCGTGGAACAGATTAACCAGATGTCCGCTTTAAATCTTGTTTCAGTGCCGGTTCTGCTAATTCCGGTAATTGTGTTACTCCGTCCAAAGAAATTACAGGAAATGGAACAGGAAGCAAATCATATTGTTGTATTCGATACCTATGAAGAGGCGGACAGCAATGCATTGACTTCATTAATTTTAGGTGTGCTCTCCATTCTTACCGGATTTATCGGTTATGGACTTGGAATTGGAATTACAGGGTTAATCGGTGCAAAGCTTTCAAGAAAAGTAAAGTTGGACAATAATGGAATTGCTTTTGTCGGAATGATATTGTCGATTATTGGAATAGTTGTATCAATTTTTGGTGCGGTATTCATGACGTTTGTTTATGCTAATCTTGATGCAGCACAATTTTTAGGTGGTATGCAATTATAAAAAGACTAAAACTATAAAATGATGATTAAAATTAGTTTACATTTAACTTAAAAAACATTATAATATTCGGTAATAAGTTAAAATACGAAGAATATTTGTGCGTGTAAGCCACAATTATTAAATGGGGGTTAAAATGAATATTCAGTTTGACGCAGAAAAAAGAGTATTTAAGTTAGATACCGAAAATACAAGCTATGTGATTGCAATCGTAGATGAAGAAGGCTTTTTAGGTCATGTATATTACGGAGCGAAGATAAGTGATACAGATGTTACCTATTTGTTAAGAACGACAGAAAATCCGTTTGTTCCTTCCAAAAATAACAGGGACAGAAGCTCCTTTTTAGATACCTTCCCGATGGAATATCCGGGAAACGGCGTAGGAGATTACCGGGAAAGTGCGATTGCAGTGAAGGATAAAAACGGACATTCGGCAGTGCAGCCGTTATACAAAGCACACCGCATTTTTAATGGAAAAGAAAAAATAAAAGGTCTGCCGGCTTCTTTTGCAAAAGAGGAGGAATGTAAGACCTTAGAGATTGTTTTGGAAGATAAGGTGTTACAGCTTGAGGTTACACTTGTGTACACAGTTTTTAAAGGCTCTGATGTTATAACAAGGAGCGTTAAAGTAAAAAATAATGCAAAAGAGCCGGTCTGCCTGACAAAGGTTCTGTCGATGGCGTTTGATATGGACTGTGAAGATTATGAGATGCTTACGTTGCATGGCTCCTGGGCAAGGGAGCGGCAGATAGAAAGACGCGCTATTGGCTACGGAAAGCAGTCGGTCGGCTCTACGAGGGGAGAGTCCTCCCATCAGGAGCATCCGTTTCTTGCACTTGTGTCAGAGGATGCGACACAGGAACAGGGAAGTGTCTATGGCGTACATTTTGTGTATTCCGGAAATTTTATCGCACAGGTGGAGAAAAACCAGTTCGACTCCTTGCGTGTTGTAATGGGAATTCATCCACAGGATTTTGGATGGGTTTTGCAGAAGGATGAGATTTTTTATGCGCCGGAGACCGTGATTGTCTATTCGGCAGACGGACTTGGAAGGATGACAAGAACACTGCATGATTTTTACAGAAGTCATTTAATCCGCAGCCCGTACAAAGATAAAAAACGTCCGATTTTAATTAACAACTGGGAAGCAACTTACTTTGATTTTAATACGGAAAAATTAATTACAATCGCGAAGGAAGCAAAAAAATGCGGCATTGAGATGCTTGTCATGGATGATGGCTGGTTTGGGCACAGAAATGACGATAACACAAGTCTCGGTGACTGGCAGGTCAATGAGAAAAAACTTCCGGGCGGCTTAAAATATCTTGTAGATGAAGTAAATAAAATCGGCTTAAAGTTCGGTATCTGGTTTGAGCCGGAAATGATTTCACCGGACTCAGATTTATATAAGAAGCATCCAGACTGGGCAATTGCGCTGCCAGAGCGTGTGCCGTGCCGTTCCAGAAATCAATTTGTGTTAGATCTTTCCAGAAAAGAAGTGAGGGATTATGTATTTGAAATGGCAGCATCTGTTTTACACAGTGCCAATATCGAATACGTAAAATGGGATATGAACCGTCAGCTTACTGATTTGGGAAGCCGGTTTTTAGACAGAGAGCATCAGGGAGAGCTGCTTCACCGTTATGTTTTAGGTGTTTATGAACTGCAGGAGCGTCTCATTACGGAGTTTCCAAATCTTTTACTGGAAAACTGTTCGGGAGGCGGTGCCAGATTTGACCCTGGAATGTTATACTACAGCCCACAAATCTGGTGTTCAGATGATACGGATGCAATTGAGAGGTTAAAAATCCAGGAGGGAACGGCATTAATTTACCCGCTTTCTGCAATGGGAGCGCATGTATCTGACTGCCCGAACCATACGGTGGGACGTGTAACCCCATTTGAGACAAGGGGAAATGTTGCATTAGCGGGAACGTTTGGCTATGAATTAGACATTACAAAAATACCGGAGGCAGACCGGAAAATGATACCGGAGCAGACGGCAATGTATCACAAGTACAACGACCTTGTGCGGGAGGGAGATTATTACCGCATCGCATCATATGCACAAAATCATGAATTTGACTGCTATGAAGTGGTGGCAAAGGATAAAAAAGAAGCACTCGTTACCTTTGTGCAGGTTATAAACCGCCCAAATTATCACAGCAGAAGAATAAAATTAAAAGGTCTTTTGGAAAATGTCAGATACCGTATCGAAGGATATGACGGCATTTATTATGGAGATACCTTGATGAATGCAGGTATTAATATAAAAAACATGTGGGGAGATTTTCAGTCGACCTTACTTCATGTTATGGCAGAGGAAGAAAAATAATTAAGAGGTGAAAAAAATGGCAAAAGCGGTAAAGTTAGCAGATATCGCAGAAAGGCTTTCGGTCAGTACCGTTACAGTGTCAAAGGCGCTTTCAGGACAAAAGGGTGTCAGCGAGGAGATGCGGGAGAAAATAAAAGCGCTTGCGGAGGAGCTGGGATATAAACAGCCTTCGACAAAAGTAGAAAAAAGCGTCGGAAAAAGTTACAATATAGGAGTGCTTATTGCCGGACGATATCTGGATAAATACGACTCCTTTTACTGGCAGATGTATCAGCAGGTGGCAACAAAAGCGGTTTCCAAAGGCTGCTTTACGCTGATGGAGGCGGTAGATGAGAAAGCGGAGCAGAGCCAGAACATGCCGGTGCTCATACAGGAGCAGAAAGCGGATGGACTAATTGTGGTTGGACGGATGTCGGACGAATATTTAAAGATGTTAAATAAAAAGGCAGGGATACCTGTTCTTTATCTGGATTTCTGTACGGAGGAGCGGAAGGCGGACGCAGTTATATCGGACAGCTATTACGGTGCATACCGGCTGACAAACTATCTGTTTGATATGGGACATAAAAAAATTGGTTATGTGGGAACCATTCTTTCGACCGGATCTATCACAGACCGTTATTTTGGCTATGTGAAGTCTATGCTTGAGCATGGGGAAAAAGTAAAGGATGAGTGGCTGCTTGAGGATCGTGACAAAGAGACGGTGATTATTGACGCGGAGCGTTATATGAAGCTGCCGGAGGATATGCCGACGGCATTTATCTGCAATTCCGACCTGACGGCAAGTTATTTTATAAAAAAGCTCCGCCAGAATGGTTACAAAGTGCCGGAGGATATATCGGTGGTAGGTTATGATAATTATTTATATCCGGGACTTTGTGATGTGCCGCTTACGACCTATGAGGTAGATATAAAGGAGATGGCAAGACGTTCCATTAATATGATGATTAAAAAATTAAACGGTGAGAATTACAGGCAGGGCATCAGTATCGTGGAAGGGCATCTTGTAATCCGTGAAAGCGTAACGAAAATAGAAGTATAAAAATTATGCACAAATGAGGGAAAAATGGCAGAGTAATCACAGACTGGTTACTTTGCCTTTTTCTATATGAAAAGTTTACTTTGAAAAATAAAATTTTAAACTAAAAACAAAAGAAAAATATAACTTAAAATTAATTTAAAATATAAGTTAAAAAATCAGAGAAAGAAATTTAATTATTCAAAATAACTAAAATACAAATAAAAATATTGTTGATAAAGTAGAAAAGCACAAAGAAGATTGAAAAACGATTGACTTAAATATTAAAAAGTAATACACTTAAATCAAGCTAAAAAACAAGTTAACAATAGCTAAAGGAGGAAAAATTACTATGAAATTTAAAAAGGTTTTAGCTGTTACTTTAGTAGCAGCAATGTCACTTAGCATGATGGCATGTGGAAGCAGCAATACATCAGGTGACAGCAGTACAGGAAATGATAATAGCACAGGAAGCGATAATGCAGCAGCAACAACAGAGACAGGCTCTGCAGCAGAGAGCACATCTGATACATCAGATGGAGAACTTTCTTATGCAAACATTGTATTAGGGGAAAGCTACACAGATATTACAACAACAATTCATGTTTTCAATCAGAGAACAGATATGGCGGAAGCAAGTTATCCTGGAAAAAACTGGGACGCATATATTGCAGCATTTAATGAAATGTATCCAAATATTACCGTAGAAGTTGAAACTGATACAAACTACTCAGATGATTCCATTCTTCGTTTGCAGAGCGGTGACTGGGGCGATATCATGATGATTCCGGCAGTAGACAAGGTAGATTTAAGTACATACTTCCTGCCATATGGAACATTAGATGAGATGTCAAAACAGATTCGTTTTGCAAATACATGGGATTATGACGGATTAGTTTATGGTGTTCCATCTACAGGAAATGCTCAGGGTGTTGTTTACAACAAGAGAGTATTTGAAGAAGCCGGCATTACAGAGCTTCCAAAAACACCGGATGAATTTATTGAAGATTTGAAAGCGATTAAAGCATATGATTCTTCCATTATTCCACTTTATACCAACTATGCAGATGGATGGCCAATGGAACAGTGGGATGGACAGATTGCAGGAACTACAACAGGTGATGCTGCTTATATGAATCAGAAACTTCTTCATACAAAAGATCCTTTCAAAGATTATGGCGATGGAACACATCCATATGCATTGTATAAGGTTCTTTATGATGCAGTTGCAGATGGCTTGACAGAAGATGATTATTCTACAACAGCATGGGAAGATTCCAAGGGTATGATTAACCGTGGTGAGATTGCAACAATGGTACTTGGTTCCTGGGCTTACTCACAGATGGTGGTAGC
>CAKRCJ010000169.1 GCA_934307185.1 uncultured Roseburia sp. | reverse complement strand
TGGACAAGTGATAATGCGGAAGTCGCAACTGTAGATGCAAATGGAACAGTCACAGCAAAAAAAGAAGGAACAGCGAAAATAACGGCAACAGTAGGAAAACTGACAGCGGAGTGTAGTGTGACGGTAGAAGCAGATAAACAGGAGCCGGAAACACCAGAAAAACCGTTAACATCAATTGCATTGGACAGAACAGAATTGGCAATAAAGGAAGGAGAAACAACAACCTTATCCGTAAGTTATACACCAAATGATACAACAGATAATAAAACTGTAACATGGACAAGTGATAATGCGGAAGTCGCAACTGTAGATGCAAATGGAACAGTCACAGCAAAAAAAGAAGGAACAGTAAAAATAACGGCAACTGTAGGAAAACTGACGGCAGAATGTAATGTAACCGTAGAAGCAGAAAAACAGGAGCCGGAGAAACCAGAAGAACCAGAGAAACCGGAAAATCCAGAAAAACCGTTAACATCAATTGTATTAGACAGAACAGAACTGACAATAAAAGAAGGAGAAACAGCAACCTTATCTGTAAATTATACACCAAACGATATAACAGATGATAAAGCGGTAACATGGACAAGTGACAATACCGAAGTCGCAGCTGTAAATGCAAACGGAACAATTACAGCGAAAAAAGAAGGTACAGCGAAGATAACGGCAACTGTAGGAAAACTGACGGCAGAGTGTAATGTAACAGTAGAAGCAGAAAAACAGGAACCAGAAACACCTGAAAAGCCGGAAGAACCAGAGAAACCAGAAGAACCAGAGAAACCGGAAAATCCGGAAAAACCGTTAACATCAATTGTATTAGACAGAACAGAACTGACAATAAAGGAAGGAGAAACAACAACTTTATCCGTAAGTTATACACCAGATAATACAACAGATGATAAGACAGTAACGTGGACAAGTGATAATGCGGAAGTCGCAACTGTAGATGCAAATGGAACAGTCACAGCAAAAAAAGAAGGAACAGCGAAGATAACGGCAAGCGTAGGAAAACTGACAGCAGAATGTAATGTGACCGTAGAAGCAGATAAACAGGAACCGGAAACACCAGAAAAACCGGAAGAACCGGAGAAACCAGCAGAACCAGAGAAACCGGAAAATCCGGAAAAACCATTAACATCAATTGTATTAGACAGAACGGAATTGACAATAAAGGAAGGAGAAACGGCAACCTTATCCGTAAGTTATACGCCAAACGATACAACAGATGATAAAACGATAACCTGGACAAGTGATAATGCGGAAGTCGCAGCCGTAGATGCAAACGGAACAATTACAGCGAAAAGAGAAGGAACAGCGAAGATAACGGCAAGCGTAGGAAAACTGACAGCAGAATGTAATGTGACCGTAGAAGCAGATAAACAGAAACCGGAAGAACCGGAGAACCCAGAAACACCAGAGACGACAGAGAAACCGGAAAATCCGGAAGTGCCAAGCCAGCCGCAAGAACCAGACCAGTCCCAAAATGAAAAGGTTACTTATACGGTAATAGAAGGTGTTGATGGAACATATCAGATTAATAAAAATGATACATATACATTACGTGTAAATGCGGATTTGGAAAAATTTGTAAGCATAGAAATGGATAATGCAATTGTAGACAGTTGCAATTACACCCTGCAACGTGGCTCAACGATTGTAATATTCAATAAAGAGTTTATGAATGGATTATCTCAAAATGTGCATTCTATAAAAGTCAATTTTACAGATGGAACAGCAACAACAACAGTTAATGTTGAATACACTAGGGAAGAGGAAAAGAATGAGAATATTACATCCTCTAATAATGATGTTACACCTTCAAACAGCGAAAATAACATTGAACAAAAAACTTCTGAAAATGCAATGAATGAAGATGCAAAAAAGTCACCAAAAACAGGTGATGATGATATTTTGACAGATGCACAATTAATTTTTACGTTAACTTGTGCTGGCATATTGATTTTACTCCTAAGAAAGAGGAAATTGTATAAATAATAAAAAATATAGTGCCGAAATCTATTATTCTTGTAAAGTATTTTTGGTAAAAATTTAACAAAAACCAGCTGCCACATCATCATCTGGCGGCATGGATTTGAAAAGACTTATCGCAAATCTAATTGGAATAAAAAACGTAGGGATGGCATCGAAAATTCCTCTGCCCAATGAAGATAAGACTCTAAGAAAAGTGGAAGCCACTGCTTCCATTTTTCTTGCTTTTTGAGGCTTATCGTAATGTTCTGGGCAATGGAATTTTGATGCCATCCCTGCATTTTTTATTCTCCGTAGACTACCGAAAAAAGTCTTTCCAAATCCATAACACAGCCTGACAATGTGGCAGCGTCATTTATTAGAAATTCACTTTATCGTTTATTCGGATTTGCAAATTTCTCCTCGCAATATTTGCACCGGTAAACTTCCTTTTCTTCATCCGTTAAAATGAAAATCTGGTCAAGCTCCTGCTCAATCGAGGTAATGCACCGTGGATTTTTGCAGTGAATGACATTCTTTACCTGCTTTGGAAGGTGAAGCTCTTTTTTCTCAACAATTTTGGAATCCTTAATGACATTGACTGTAATATTATGGTCAATAAAACCTAAAATATCCAAATCCAATGCTTCAACCGGGCATTCCACTTTTAAAATGTCTTTCTTTCCCATTTTACTGCTTTTGGCATTCTTAATAATAGCAACCGTGCAGTCTAACTGGTCTAATTTTAAATCATGATAAATCTGGAGGCTCATACCTGCCTGAATGTGGTCTAATACAAAACCTTCCTGGATACCACTGATATTTAACATCTGTACTCCTATCTGTGACAACTGTCACGAAAAAATATAATATTGCTCAGTCTAATCTACTTTAATATCTAGCAGAGTTAAAATCAAAGCCATTCTCACATAAACACCGTACTGTGCCTGGCGGAAATAAGCAGCTCTTGGATCATCGTCTACTTCTACGGAAATCTCATTGACACGAGGAAGCGGATGCAGGACAAGCATGTCTTTTTTTGCAAGCTCCATTTTTGCTTTATCTAAAATATAGAAATTTTTCAGACGGACGTAGTCCTCT
The DNA here is from genome assembly GCA_934307185.1 of uncultured Roseburia sp. Taxonomy (GTDB): domain Bacteria; phylum Bacillota; class Clostridia; order Lachnospirales; family Lachnospiraceae; genus Roseburia. Next base: position 2,439 of record CAKRCJ010000169.1, on the reverse strand, counting down.
TCGTTGAAGAAACGTTCTTTCTGGACGCGTGTCATATATAAAATATCAAGACTTGGCATTGCATCTTCTAAACGTTCTACCTCTTCAAACGGAATATTATTTGCCTTTAATACATCATCCCGGATATAACTTGGAATTTTAAGCTCCTCCGGTGAGATAAGTACGAATTTAATTCCTGTATAACGGATTAACGCATTAATTAAAGAATGTACCGTTCTGCCGAATTTTAAATCACCGCAAAGACCGATTGTTAAATCAGAAAGTCTGCCTTTTAAAGAACGAATGGTTAATAAATCCGTTAAAGTCTGGGTTGGATGCTGATGACCACCGTCGCCGGCATTAATGACAGGAATGAGGGATTTTTGGGAGGCAACAAGAGGAGCACCTTCCTTCGGATGACGCATTGCACAGATATCTGCGTAGCAGGAAATAATACGAATTGTGTCGGAAACACTTTCTCCTTTGGATGCGGAACTTGAATTCGCATCGGAAAAACCTAAAACAGAACCACCAAGATTAAGCATGGCAGCTTCAAAACTAAGTCTTGTTCTTGTACTTGGCTCATAAAAACATGTTGCAAGCTTCTTTCCATCACATGCATGAGCATATTTACCAGGGAACTTCTCAATGTCATTGGCAAGGTCTAACAGCTTGTCCAGTTCCTCTACGGAGAAGTCGAGTGGACTCATTAAATGACGCATAATATCCTCCTTATAAATAAAGCCTGTTTTATTAGAGAAATGATATTCTCATCAGGCATTTTTACTATCATATAATAATCATTTTGCAAATTCAAGAGAAAAATTATTTACGTTATATTGACAAAAAATACGAAAATTTTCAGAAATTATTTACCGGTTGCAACAAGTATCAAAAAAGTCTATAATTATTTTATGACATTGCAGAATAAGGTTAGGGGGCAACTAATCATAGATAACTAAATTTGAGTTTCGCAATTACCTATTACTAATCATAATGAAAAAGGAGCAGATTATGGCTGATACGAATACAACAATGCAGCAGGAAAAAGAAGATACTTTAAAATACTGCGAGAGAAAACGGATTTTATTTTTTGGACTTCCATGGACCTTTACGAAATACAGCATTACACCAAGCGTACTTACCGTAGATGAAGGGCTGTTAAAGACCGAAGAGAACGACTGTTATATGTATAAAATTCAGGATGTAAAGCTTACGACAACGCTCATTGAGAGAATTTTTGGACTTGGCACAATCACCTGTTATACAGGAGATGTGACAAATCCGCAGTTACAGTTAGTCCATATAAAGAATGCAAAAGAGATAAAGGGATATCTGTTAAAAGCATCGGAGGAGGCAAGGTTAAAACGCCGCACCTTAAATACACTTGATATCGGTGCAGCGGACAGCCCGGACGACTGATGCATTTATTTTAAAATGCGTTCAAAAATTAAACCGGCTGCCATCCAGACCGGCGCATAATCTAAACGAATGACACCATTTATGTTCGCGGGAGCATGACTATAGTCCCACGGACATAAGTGGTGTTTTTTTAGCAGGGAACCACTGGCGTATTCAAAACAGAAAATGCCCGTAGAGTAAATCATTGCGCGGATGAATATGGGGAATTTTTTAATATGCCGGTACACGGGTTTTATAATGGCGGCAGTTCCGTAAATGGGAAACATCCAGATGGAAGTCTGCCCAATCAGGCGGAAATCTTTCTTTTGAATGCTTCCAAGGGCGGTAAACAGGATTTCAAGACACCAGCCGGTAAGACCGCAGATGAAAAAATTTCGTTGCATAATAACCTCCTCGGGCTTTTTTATTTTTTGACACCCTAATCTTTTTAATAGAAATGCCCCAAAAAGCACAAAAAAATACGCTTCAGACCGCAGATATAAACCAGACAGCAGTCAAAAAGCTTCAAAATAGAAACCAAAACTTGTAAAATAGGGTATTCTAACATATAATAAATTAGGAATATTTTGTACAGAGTGCAGGATGAAAGAAACATAAGAGGTACGAAATGGCACAGTACGCAAATGTGATTGTTGATATTTCACATGAAAAATTAGATAAAACATTTCAATATATAATTCCAGACCGGATGAGAGAAAAGTTACAGGTCGGGATGCAGGTTTATATTCCATTTGGAAACCGGAATATAAAAGGGTATGTAGTGGAGCTTACCGATGAGCCGGAATTTGAAGTTGCCAGAATGAAAGAAATTATTGGGATTGTCACCGACAGTATTCCCATAGAAAGCCAGCTTATCGCGTTGGCAGGCTGGATAAGGAAAAACTATGGGGCAACAATGAACCAGGCACTAAAGACGGTAATTCCGATTAAGAAAAAAGGCAGTGCAATAGAACACAAAACAGTAAAGCTTAAGTTAGGTGAAATAGAGGCAAAAAACCAGCTTGCAGAGTTTGAACGAAAGCATGCGACCGCAAGGGC
>CAKRCJ010000168.1 GCA_934307185.1 uncultured Roseburia sp. | reverse complement strand
GGATCTTAGCTCAGCTGGGAGAGCATCTGCCTTACAAGCAGAGGGTCATAGGTTCGAGCCCTATAGGTCCCATTTCCGCAAGATAAGTAAAATATGTATTTATTTTAAGAGCGGAGAAAGTGACAATACATTTGTCGATATGATGCACACATCACTGCGTGATAGCGCGGTAAGTAGAATATGGCGAGATAGCTCAGTTGGCTAGAGCACATGGTTCATACCCATGGTGTCGAGGGTTCGAATCCCCCTCTCGCTACGCAGAAAGAAGTTATTCCATTTGGGATAGCTTCTTTTTTTTTCTGATTTTGTGCAATTTGACACCCACTAAGAAATCTTCTTGACAAAGGGGTGTGGCTTGTTACAATATAGTTAGTTACAACTAACTATCATAAAATTATATGATGTTTATGGCAAAAGTGATTTTTAAATGTTTGATAGCAAATTCTACAAACATCATATAATAAATCAGGAGAGCAGGAAAGTTTAATAGAAAATCCTGCGAAAAAGGAGGGCGTTTATGAGTGTAAATGTTTTTTATGGAATTTTAATTCCGTTTTTAGGAACATCTTTAGGTGCAGCATGTGTATTTTTTATGAAAAATGATATGAGTGAGCGTTTATCGAGAATACTGACAGGTTTTGCGGCAGGCGTTATGGTGGCTGCTTCAGTGTGGAGCCTTTTAATTCCTGCGATGGAGCAGGCGTCTGCCATGGGAAAGCTCTCGTTTATTCCGGCGGTCGCAGGCTTCTGGGGTGGCGTAATGTTTTTACTTTTGCTTGACCATGTGATTCCGCATCTGCACCGGTACAGTGACTGCGCAGAAGGACCGAAAAGCCATTTACAGAAAACAACGATGATGGTTCTGGCGGTGACCTTACATAATATCCCGGAGGGAATGGCAGTCGGTGTGGTCTATGCTGGATATATTACAGGAAATGTAAAAATATCAGCTGCCGCCGCAATGGCATTATCACTTGGAATTGCAATCCAGAATTTTCCGGAAGGCGCAATTATCTCCATGCCGCTTCGGGCAGAGGGAATGAAAAAGTCAAAAGCTTTTTTCGGTGGAGTGCTTTCCGGTATTGTGGAGCCAATCGGCGCGGTGCTTACAATTCTTGCGGCAGGATTGATTATTCCGGCATTGCCGTATCTGCTCAGTTTTGCAGCAGGGGCTATGATCTATGTCGTAGTGGAAGAGCTTATTCCGGAGATGTCGAAGGGAAAACATTCCGATCTTGGAACAGTGTTTTTTGTGGCAGGCTTTACAGTCATGATGGCACTGGACGTAGCGCTTGGATAAAATAGAAAAAGAAGAGCTTGAAAAATTTCAAAATTTTAGTTTTCCTATCTTCTTTATAGGGTATCTGTCATTTTCTTTTTACGTGGACATACCAGAGAAAAATCTTTGTGCATTTTTTAACAAAAACATCTAAAACCGTTGACATTATAGCTTTTACCATGTATGTTATAAATATAACGTTTAAAAATTAACAATCTGGTTATACCAGCTGATGCGAAACAGAACGATTTTAATGAGAAAATATTATCAAATTGGAAGATATTTTTACAGGAAAGGGAAGAGGAAACAAAAATGAAAGACTTTAAGGTAATTGAAGTAAAGAGAAGCATTTTTGAAGATAACAATGCAGATGCAGATAAGCTGCGTGCAGAGTTAAAGTCCGAGGGAACGTTTTTACTAAATCTGATGTCTTCTCCGGGTGCAGGAAAGACAACAACATTAAAGAGAACGATTTCCATGCTAAAAGATGAAATGGAAATAGGCGTCATGGAAGCGGATATTGATTCTGATGTCGATGCACAGGCAATCAGTGAGACCGGTGTACGTGCAATCCAGATTCATACCGGCGGCATGTGCCACCTGGATGCAGATATGACAAGACAGGGAATTCATGAGTTTGGAACAAAGGATTTGGATTTTGTTGTTCTTGAGAATGTCGGAAATCTTGTCTGTCCTGCGGAGTTTGATACCGGAAGTACAAAGAATGCAATGATTCTTTCTGTACCGGAAGGCGATGACAAACCATTAAAATACCCGTTAATGTTCTCCATTTGTGACGTTGTTTTAATCAACAAATGTGATACATTAAGCGTTTTTGATGATTTTGACAAAGAAGCAGTAAAAGAGCGTATTTTAAAATTAAATCCAAATGCAAAGATTTTCTTTGTGTCGGCAAAGACCGGCGAAGGTTTTGAAGACTGGGCAGACTGGATTCGCACTGAAGTGAGTGAATATCGGAAATAAAAAATTACATATATATTTAGGAGGATGAAAATGGCAGATCCATTGGGAAATTTCGTACCGGAATTTATTGAAAAAGAGGTAGAGCGTGAGTCTATCGTAAAATTAGGAAAGATGATCACAAACCGTATTCCACAGAGACTTGGAATGAAAAAAATTACAAAGTATGACCCGGAATACTGGGGACTTGCATTACTCTGCACAGATGAGATGGCAGAAGTTGCTTTAAAAATGGGTGTCCGTAAACCAAAGACATTAGATGAGATGGTAAAAATTACCGGAATGGAACGCACACATGTGGAAGAACTTTTAGAGGAAATGTCTGTAAAGGGTGTGGTTGAATATAACTGGGAAAACCCAAAGCATGAGAAACAGTATGTGGTTCCGATGTTTGTACCAGGAAGCGCCGAGTTTACAAATATGAACCAACAGGTGTTGGAAGAGCATCCGGAAATGGGACGTTTCTTTGAGCGTATGAGCCGCCTGCCACTGGAAAAAGTAACACCTATGGTACCGGAAGGCGGAGCCGGAATCGGTATGCATGTTATTCCGGTTGAGAAAGCAATTTCCATGGAAAACCAGTCTATTTCTATTGAACACATTTCTCACTGGTTAGATAAATATGAAGGAAAGTACGCAGCAAGCCCATGCTCCTGCCGTCGTTCCAGAACAACTTATGAAGAAGGCTGTGCGGATGACCCGGAAAGCTGGTGTATCGCAGTTGGTGATATGGCAGATTACGTTGTTGAGACAAACAAGGGCGGACGTTATATCACAAGAGAAGAAGCATTAGAGATTTTCAAACAGGCAGAGGATAACGGATTTGTTCATCAGATTACAAATATTGATGGTGAGGACAAGATTTTTGCTATCTGTAACTGTAATGTCAATGTATGTTATGCACTCCGTACCTCACAGTTATTCAATACACCAAACCTTTCCCGTTCCGCTTACGTTGCAAAGGTTGAGCCAAAAGACTGTGTTGCATGTGGACGCTGTGTGGAATACTGCCCGGCAGGCGCTGTAAAGCTTGGACAGAAGCTCTGTAAAAAAGATGGCTCCAAAGTAGAATATCCAAAGCATGTCCTTCCTTCCGAGAAGAAATGGGGACCTGAGATGTGGGATGAAAATTATCGTGATAACAACCGCATCAACTGCTACGATACAGGTACAGCACCATGTAAAACAGCCTGTCCGGCACACGTTGCAGTTCAGGGTTACTTAAAGATGGCAGCGCAGGGAAGATATCAGGATGCCCTTGCTTTAATTAAGAAAAATAATCCGCTCCCGGCAGTCTGTGGACATGTCTGCAACCGTCGTTGTGAGGATGCCTGCACCCGTGGAACAATCGACCAGGCAATCGCAATTGATGAGGTTAAGAAGTTTATTGCTGCACAGGATTTAAAAACAGAAACACGTTACATTCCGAAAAAAGTAGTACCATCTGTAAGAGGATATTTTGAGGAGAAAATCGCTATCATAGGTGGTGGTCCTGCCGGCTTATCCTGTGCGTTCTACCTTGCGGAAAAAGGTTATAAACCAACTATTTTCGAGAAAAATGAACGTGCCGGCGGTATGTTAGTATATGGTATTCCATCCTTCAAATTAGAGAAAGATGTAGTACAGGCTGAAATTGACGTCATCAAAGAGATGGGTGTTGAGATTAAGACAGGTGTAGAAGTTGGAAAAGATATTACATTAGATGAACTTCGTGCACAGGGATACAAAGCATTCTACATTGCAATCGGATGCCAGGGTGGAAGACTTCCTGGAATTCCAAACGATACTGCAAAAGGCTGTTCTTCCGCAGTAGATTTATTAAAAGAAGTAAACGCAAATGAAAAATATGACATCAAAGGTGATGTCGTTGTCATCGGTGGTGGTAATGTTGCAATTGACGTTGCAAGAGACTCCAAGAGATGTGGAAGCGATAATACAAAAGTAAATATGTTCTGTCTGGAATCCAGAGAGACAATGCCTGCTTCAGTAGAAGAAATCGAAGAAGCTGAGTCAGAAGGAATTGTTGTAAATCCGGGCTGGGGACCAAAAGAAGTTCTTGTAGACGAGAACGGAGAGGTTCGTGGAATTGTATTAAAGAAATGTTTATCTGTAAAAGATGCAGACGGAAGATTTAACCCACAGTATGATGAAAATCAGCTTATGACCGTAGAATGTAAACATGTGTTCTTCTCTGTAGGTCAGGCTATCGTATGGGGAGATTTATTAAAAGGAAGTAAAGTAGAACTTGGTCGCGGTAATGGTGCGGTTGCAGATGCTCTTACATATCAGACAGCAGAACCGGATATTTTTGTTGGTGGAGATGTTTATACAGGTCCAAAATTTGCAATTGATGCAATTGCTGCCGGAAAACAGGGTGCGATTTCCATTCATCGTTTTGTACAGCCACACTCCAGCCTTACTATCGGACGTAACAGAAATGATTTCATCGAGTTAAATAAAGATGACATCAAAGTGGAAAGCTATGATACTTCCAGCCGTCAGATTCCTGGACATAATACATCAATTGATACAAAACATTCCTTCCGTGATGCAAAACTCGTATTTACAGAGGAGCAGGTAAAAGCAGAGACTGCGCGCTGTCTTGGCTGTGGAGCTTCTGTTGTTGACCCGAATAAATGTATCGGTTGTGGTATCTGTACAACCAAATGTGAATTTGATGCAATTAAATTACATAGAGAATTACCTGGATGCAGCAAGATGGTTCCAAGTGAGGATAAATTAAAATATATCCTTCCAAACGGAGCAAAACAGGCAATCAAGATTAAATTCTCCAAGAAAAAATAAGGAGAGCAAAAAATGCACGAATTAGGAATTATCGTACATGTAATAAGAACTGTGGAAGAAGTTGCAGCAGAGAACAATCTTACAGAAATGAAATCGGTCACCTGTGAGATTGGTGAAGTCAGTGGAGTTGTTCCGGAATATATGACAGACTGCTGGGCTTACGCCAGAAAAAAATCAGAGCTTTTAAAAGATGCGGAATTAAAAATAGAAATCATACCTGGTGTTACCATGTGTGAGGACTGTGGAAAAACCTATTCCACAGTCCAGTATGCAAAAATATGCCCGCACTGTGGAAGTGATAAGACGTATCTTTTAGAGGGAAACGGCTTTAGTATTAAGGAGATTGAAGGGGCGTAACATATTTAACGTATTGGAGATAATATAGAAGAAAGAAATACCGTTTGATTTGCCTGTGAGGGGGACAGGTGGTTCGGGCGGTATTTCTTTCTGATTATA
>CAKRCJ010000167.1 GCA_934307185.1 uncultured Roseburia sp. | reverse complement strand
CTGAAATTGACGGTTCCATTCCGAAAAGTGCAGTCCATGCAATAAGAACAGCACGGGAAAACGGAAATTTAATGTTTTTAAACACAGGACGCTGTTTTCAGAATGTAGAAGAACGCTTCCGCGCAGTCGGCTTTGACGGATATGTCTGCGGATGTGGGACAGACATTTACTGTGATGGAAAGGAGCTTTTGCACATTGCCCAGACACACGCTGTCACTATGGAATTATTAAAAGCCGCGCGTGAAACAAAGATTGATATTGCTTTCGAATCCGTGGAAGCTGTTGCCTTTGATACAACCCGTCCGATTATCCACCCTGACGCAACTGCACAGTATGATGCTTTCGTGGCACGTAACTATGATATGCCAGAAGATTTAGAGCAGCCGGATTTTTTCTGTGATAAATTTGTTATCTGGTTTATGGAAGATGCCCAGTTAGATGCTTTCCGGAAAGTAAGTGATAAATGGTTTACCTGCATCGACCGTGGTGGAAATTTCCGTGAATTTGTACCATTCGGTTACAGTAAAGCAACCGGTCTGCAATATGTATTAGACCATTATGGCATCGCAAAAGAAAATGCTTATGCTTTCGGCGACAGTAACAATGACCTTCCAATGCTCTCTTATCTGCCAAACAGTATTGCAATGGGAAATGCAAATCCTATATCACTTTTTGACCAGGTTTCCTATGTGACAAAAAAAGCGAGCGAAGACGGAATCGCCTTCGCTCTGAAACATTTCTCTTTTTTATAAATATTTTTTCATATCATCAGCAGTGTTGCGGATTAAATCTACCGCAGCCTTTACCTGCTCCGCATAAGCAAGGTTATGCTCGCTCATTTCATGTACCTGCTCAGCATTTGCTGTAACTTCCTCTGTTGCAGCAGATAGCTGGGAAATATTCTCCACAATCTTATTGTTGGACTCTGACAGACCATCCACCTGCTTATTTACTTCTTCAATATGTGATACAAGTTCTGTCATGTTACGGTTCAATGTCTCAAAGTTTTCGGAAGCAGCTAATATCTTCTCATTCTGGCTCTCTACTGCCTTCACGGAACCGTTTACAGAAGTAACTACCTCATCTGCATTTTGATTTAATTCATTTACTATTCTTGTAATTTCTTCTGTCGATTTCTTTGTCTGTTCAGCAAGCTGTCTGATTTGTTCTGCAACAACCGCAAATCCTCTTCCTGCTTCTCCAGCTCTTGCACTTTCAATTGACGCATTCAGTGCTAACAAATTCGTCTGATTTGAAATATTTAAAATCATGCCTGCGATTTCTTCTACTTCTTTTGTCTTGTTCTGAAGCTTTGTCATCGCTTCCGTAACTTCATAGTTCGTATTTGTAATCAGTTCGGACTGATTCTTTAATTCTTCCATGACACGGATATTTTCCTGAATGCTTTCGTTCGACTCCATGGCAATGGAAACCATCTCTTTTGAGCTGTCACCGGTTACACCAATTGCATCCTGGATAGAGGTTGTCATATTATTCTGTTCTTCTATGCTGCCTGCTGTCGTATTAGAAGAAGTTGAGATATCCTGCATACTGTCTGTAACAGACTCTGTGGTGGAAACTAATTTTTCAATCAGTTCCCCGCTCTTTTGGGACTGTTCCTGAACTGTCTGTGAAATTTTTAACACTCCATCTAAAATTTCTTTCTGTTTTGCGTGCTCTTCTGCAACAGAGCCTAATGCATCATCATTAAACAAAATAACGATATTACCCATTTTTGAAACAATAAAAAGAAGTCCAAGGACACCCCCTACACCACAGATAGTGTCCACATCCATTACATGAATACCCTTTGTGGTCTGCGCAACTGTCACAATAATATATAAAATTGCCAGACTTGCTGCTGTTCTATTTAACCCTTTTTTGTCGTAATAAGGAACTTGTAACATGAGTATTGCAATAAGAACATATGTAATAAAACTGGCATCTGTCTGTAATCCAATTAACAAATATACAATTCCCATCTCTACCGTCGCACACACCTTAAGCTTTGGCGTTGCTTTGTTTCTTATGTAAATAATAGTATTAATCATTGTAAATACAATCAATAATACCGTATTCCCATATACGGTTGCCGCCTGGATATGGTGGTTCATCAACTTCATCCATAAATATAACAATACTAACGCGCCAAGAAAAACAGTTACACCGACATATATCCGGTTCATTTTTTTTAAACGCTCTGCAATATCGTTATAACGATATTTCTTCTCTTCCATTCAATCGTCTCCTCCTGTTCCTTTGAACATATGCATAATTATATTCCAATATGAGATAAATTTCCACAAAATTTTCCCGGTTTTATTATACATTTTTTTCAATGTGAATGAACCGCTTCTCAAACTCCTCTTCGGAGTATGGTTTTCCAAACAGATAACCCTGGATATAATCGGCGCCCATTCCACGCAAATCAGAAAGCTCCTCCGGTCTTTCAATTCCTTCGATGCAGATTGTCAGATTTAATCTGTGTGTCATATCAATAATCTGTTTCATCAGTTCATGCTCGTACTCATTGCTTAATGCTTTTAATGTAAAAGAACGGTCAATTTTTATGTAATTTGGTCTTAAATCTCCAAGACAGTGCAAATTCGAGTATCCTGTTCCAAAATCATCTAAAATTACCTGTACGCCGTTATCTTTTAATCCATTCCAAAGCTTCTGAAAGTGTGAATTTGACTCAATATAGCCGCTTTCTGTCAGCTCAATTCCAATGTTTGACGGCTTTACGCCATATACACGGATTATGTTTAAAATCTCATCTAATGCATTGCTTTTCATCACCTGCACATAAGATAAATTGATATTAATTCGGAAATCCGGAATAATCTCCTGCCATTTACGGCAGACTGCAACGGACTGCTGTAACATCCATCTGCCTGCCGGAATAATAAGTCCGGTCTGCTCTAAAAGCGGTATAAACTCGACCGGGGAAATCATCTGTGGTGCTTCCCCTTCTTCCTCAGGTAAAATGCGGAAACGCATCAGTGCCTCCGCACCAACCAGCCGGTAGGTTTTTGCATCCACTAACGGCTGGAAATATGGTTCAAAGCCTGCAAAGCCATTATTTACAGCATGATGCAGAGCATTATTAATCAAACGTTTGCGTTTATATTTCTCATACTCTTCCGGTTCAAAAATATAATAGCTGTTTCTTCCTCTAAGCTTTGCCTCGTTTAACGTAAATTCGCTTAATTTAAGCACAGCATCATATCCGCCGGAAAGATTATCTGTCGGGAGAATTCCTGCAGAAATTGTAAATACCGCCTGATATCTGTTCTTTTCAATAAAGGTGTCTACGCTTTTACGCATTTTTTTATAAAGTACCAGAGCGTCCTCTAATGTGCCGCCTTCAAAATCAACAATCATATATTCGTCCCCGACGATACGGAACAGCTGCTGGTTTTCGTTTAAATTCTCACTTAAACATTCTGCGGTCTTTTTTATAATGAAATCTCCATACTCCATTCCTAGATTGCCGTTGATTGTACCAAGGCTGTCAATTCCAACCCGGATAAAAAAGCCGTCCGGAAAAGTATCCTGATATCTTTTTACAAAGGAAGAAAGGCTTGTCTCGCCAAGCAGACCACTGACATTATCCGCTTTTTGTTTTTCTCCAATCTCATTAATACATCCAATCAAAAAATGCGGCGTTCCATTCTTATCGTCAAGCACTCTTCCCCTGCAGTTAATCCAGACAGCTTCTTTCTCTTTATCTAACCATCTGTAATAAAGATTATGGAACTTTTTCCTGCCACTTTTTATCTGCTCTATCTCATCCGTAAGTAAACCAATATCACTTGGGTCAACAAACTGCTCATGTTTCTTTGTTGCATCAAAAAAAGTATCTCCCGGTATGCAGAAACGTTCTACCGCATGCGGAGATATTCTGTAATAATCCTCCTGCAGATCAAATACATACATATAATCATCCATGCATGGATTATAAAGCTGTATCATCTGTTCTAACTGTTCTTTGGAAATCGCGCCAAATTCTTCCTTCGTGTCTGTTTTTTCCATCATTATGTCCATCCCTTTTTCTGCAATCTCATATAAAATACTACTTCGTTCCATTTACAAAGTCAACTGAAAGTCCAACAATTTATACAAAAAAGTTGATATTTTTTCTTTCACTATAGCCATTTTTCCTTCTTTGTGATAAGCTGAATTTATCAAAATTTCGGAGATATCTATAGATGAATGAATATACCTGTGAAGAATTACAAAAAGAAGTAAATTTGTTACAACATACGTTTGAAATTGTCAGAATTGTTGACCCTGTCATCTGCCGTATTTTAACGTTTCAGGAAATTAATGGCAGGCTCTGCCTTGTTCCGGATAGCATCTGCTACGATGTCTGGAACATCCCTTATCAATGCATCAACTGCACCTCTGCAAGGGCACTGAAAGAAAACGCTACACAATCAAAATGTGAAGTGACAGATAACTGTCTGTTTCAGATTACATCCCGTCCTCTGCTTGCAGATGGAAGGAAAGTTGTTCTTGAAGTCGTCCAGCCTGTCGCCTATCATGAAAAAGCTGCCCGTATTGATGAGCAGAAACTGATTTGTACGGTCCGGGAATTAAATCACAAGCTTCTCTTAGATGCCGAGACGGATGCCTATACCAAAAAATACCTTTCGGAACACCTTCCAAATATTTTTGAAGAAGCAAAGGAACATGATAATTATAATGCTGTCTTAGTCCGTATCCTGCATATACCTGAAATTTCAGAGGAATACGGACCTACTGCTGTTTCCGGCGTCATCTGCCGTCTTTACGATATGTTGAAAAATCTTTTTACCACCGAAACTGTTGAACCTCTTTTAATCCGTTACAGTGAGGATACTTTCTTTGTTACCGAAAACGGTCTCTCTTTTGAAGATTTTTCTTCCAAAATTGCTTCTCTCGTAGAGGAAATGTCAAAGCAGCATATTTTGTACCAGAATAAGCTTCTTCCTTTCGAAATTACCGCAGGCTGTGCCGGCATTACAAAAGAAAAGCTGTTTACAGAAGAAGCTCTGTTTTCCGCATTGGAAGATCGCATACAAAAAACTGGCGGAAATTAATCCGCCAGTTTTTTATATTTTAATTCAAACCAGAATGTTGTACCACTGCCCACCATACTTTCCACTCCATACGCTGCATGGTGGAGTTCTAATATATTCTTTACAATCGAAAGTCCAAGACCGGTTCCCATAACAGCACGTTTGTGTGTTTTATCCACTTTATAGTAGCGGTCCCACACATAAGGAAGTGCTTCTTCTGCAATTCCATCTCCACTGTCAATAACCTCTATTCTTACGGTATTCTCTTTTTTTAATGTCTGTTTTACTGTAACCGTCTTATTCTCACCGGTATAATTTACTGCATTATTTATAAGATTATAGATGACCTGGAAAATCTTATACTCATCCGCAAAAACAATCACCTTCTGCTCAAATTCAAAGTTAATCGTATAGCCGTCCTGCTCTTTTAACTTATTATAACGGTCAAATACCGACTCTATGC
>CAKRCJ010000166.1 GCA_934307185.1 uncultured Roseburia sp. | reverse complement strand
GAAAAACAAATGTGACCGGAGTTAAGAAATATTTTCTTGAAATTAACTCTTGACAAAAGTCACTTCATAACAGGTAGTTATTGAGAATAATAAACAATTAGGAAGAAAAAGGAAACAGACATGGCAGCAACAATAAAAGCAGTAAACTGTAAAACAGAATATATGGAAAATCCGATTGGAATTGACACCACAGAGCAATTGCTGCAATGGCAGTGCGAGGACTGCAATTACCAGAGTGCATATCAAATCGAGCTGTATAAAGACGGACAGTTATTTTTTGACACCGGGAAAACAGAGTCCGGTCAGATGTCTTATGAAGTGAAGCAAAAGCTTTCCTCCAGAGACTCTATAGAGTGGCGTATCCGGTTGTGGGATGAAAAGGGGGAAGAAGGTGCATGGAGCACATTTTTTTCTTACGAGATAGGATTTCTGCATAAGTCCGACTGGAGTGCAAAGTGGATTGAGCCGGAGATGGCATTTTGTGAGGAAGATGACGCGCGCTGTCAGGATGAGATAAACCGGCTTTCCCAAAATGCATGGAAGGAACAGAAGCATAAGAAAAAAGAAACTTTTTTTCCACATCAGCCGGCAAGCTACTTAAAAAAAGAGTTTATGCTTGATGAGGTGAAAAAATCCAGACTATATATCAGCGCACACGGACTGTATGAGGCATTTTTAAATGGAAAACGGGTTGGAACAGCCGTTTTAATGCCGGGAAGCAGCAATTACAACTATGAAGTAAAATATCAGGTGTATGATGTCACAGATTTATTACAGTCCGGATGCAATGAAATGGAAATCATATTAGGGGACGGCTGGTATCGCAGCACATCCGGTGTGGATGGTGACCGGGCAATTTATGGAGAAAAGTTATCCGTCATTGCACAGTTGGAAGCAGAAAAACAGGTCGTGCTACAGACAGACGGAGAATGGCTCGCATGCCAGAATGGTCCTCTTGCCCAGAATGATATGCAGCAGGGCGAAGTCTATGATGCCAGAAGGGAAGCGGCATACAAAGAGGAGACAAAAAACTGGCACAAAGTACAGGTGGCAGATTTGGGCTGTGATAAGCTTGTGGCAGCAAATACCGTTCCTATTACAGAAAATGAAAGCTTTACAGGAAAAATCATTCACACACCAGACGGCGGCACGGTCATTGATTTCGGACAGAATATTGCCGGTTATGTGGAAGTTACAGTAGATGATGCAAAAGAAGGCCAGACCATGACGTTGTATCATGGGGAAACGCTTGATGAAAACGGTAACTTTACGATGGAAAATTTTGAGGACCGGAAGCGTCATAAAGAAAATGGTGTTTATCAGATGATACACTACATCTGTAAAAATGGAAGCAATCATTACAAGCCAGGGTTTACGATTATGGGCTTCCGTTATGTGAAGGTGGAGACGGAAATACCGTTAGAAAATATTTCGTTTCTTGCACATGCGGTTTATTCAAAAATGCAGCAGACGGCAGAGTTTACAAGCAGTAATCCGCTGTTAAACCGTCTTTTCCAGAATGCAGTGTGGAGCCAGAAAGGAAATTTCTGTGATATTCCGACGGACTGCCCGACAAGAGAGCGCGCGGGCTGGACGGGTGATGCAGGACTTTTTGTTAACACTGGTCTTAAGCTTATGGACTGTTATCCGGTGTACCGCCACTGGCTTTCACAGTGCCGGTATGGACAGTATCCGGACGGAAGAATTGCAAATATTGCACCGCCGAACAACCGTCCGGGATTTATGAGTAAAATGCTTTCTGCCTCGGTCGGCTGGGGGGATGCCTGTATTTTAATCCCGTATGCGATGTATAAATGGTCCGGTGATATGCGCATTTTGAAAGAAAACTATGAAATGATGAAACAGTGGTATGCTTTTCTGGAAAAAACAGCGCGAAAAAAGAGTATCAAACATTTGTTCGCCAGAGGAAAATATCGTGCCTATACAATGGAGTCCGGTTTAAACTATGGGGAATGGTGTGAACCGGGAAGCAATCCGATGGAGAGCATGCGGAATGGAAATTACGATGTGGCAACCGCATTTTTTGCATATTCCGGAAAACTTTTAGCGCAGATAGCAGAAATCCTCGGAAAAAAAGAGGATGCCGCTTATTATGCGAAAACGGCGGAGTGTGCAAGACTGGCATACGTGGAAGCATTTACAGAAAACGGAAAAATTACATCTGAAAGACAGTGTCAGTATGTCCGTCCGATAGAATTTGGACTTCTGGATAAAAAAGCAGAGCAGGCTGCCGCGCAGGAGCTTGATGCACTCGTAAAAAAATGTGGTTATCATCTGAATACCGGTTTTCTGACAACGCCATACCTTTGCAAGGTGCTGGCAGAAAATGGATACACAGAAACCGCATACAAAATTCTTTTACAGGAGGATATGCCGGGCTGGCTTTATGCAGTGAAAAAAGGGGCAACAACCATCTGGGAAACGTGGGACGGAATAAATGAACAGGGAGTGCCAAAGGAGTCGTTAAACCACTATTCTTATGGAGCTGTCGCAGGCTGGCTTGTAGAAGGCGTGTGTGGGATACAGTATGCAAAAGACCGCCTTGTAATAAAACCGGTCGTGTCTAAACAGTTAGACCATGCAAAAGCCGTATATCATTCCCCACAGGGTATGATTGAAAGCGCATGGTCGATAGATAAAGAGAAAATAATTTTTGATATTACTATTCCATGCAACACAGATGCAGTTGTCCTTCTGCCGGGCAGAGAAGAGGAAAAATTAGGTCCGGGAACATATCGGTTTGAGGTTTGAGAGACCCGGGAAGAATAATCGTCACACAATCGTTTTTTCAGAAAGAGCCACCGTTACAAGTGGCTCTTTTATCGAATATCAAATATCTTCTATGTATTCTGCGTCAATTTCTGCCTGGCGTTTTTCTTTAAATACATTGTAATCAGCATCACCAGAGCCAAACAATGTGTCATTTAAAGCCTTCGCCAGTTCCGTTACATTATAATAGGATATCAAAACCGCAGGGGCGAGCTTGACAAATGCTGCATCTTCGCCATAAAATGCGTCAATCTCGTTGTCTCTCTCTTCATCGGAGAGTTCACAAATAGCAGGAACCTCGTGGTTTAATATCTGCTTCCAGGAAAGCATATAGCATTCCCGCGGGTTGACATCTGCTTTATCTAACAGCCACCGGATTTCTGACATATCACTCATCGGAAGAAAAAGGTGCGTTATCTTGTCTTCTTTTTTTATTTTTGAAAAATCGACCATGTTGTTTTCATCCTTTCGAAAGTTATAACCTGATTGTACAAAAACGGGCTGTTTTTCACAATCGTTTTTGTTGAAAACAGATTTTAAATGAAGTACAATATTTTAAATAATGCGCATAAGTCCACAAGGGCTGTAAAAAGCTTTGTCATAAGCATAAGAAAAAGGAAAAACAGCAAAGGAGACATTTATGAAATTTGATTATAAGAAAACAATGTATGCCTGTTTTATCGGCTATATCGTGCAGGCAATTGTAAACAGCTTTGTACCGCTGTTATTTGTGACCTTTCAGAATACATATCGAATTCCACTGTCGCAGATTACACTTTTAATTACCATTAATTTTGTAGTCCAGCTTCTTGTTGATTTATTGTCGGCAGGCTTTGTGGATAAAATCGGCTACCGGACTGCAATGGTTTTCGCACATATCTGTGCGGCGGTGGGACTGGGGCTGCTTACCATTTTGCCGGAAATTCTTCCGAATGCTTTTCTTGGAATTCTTCTGTCCGTTATTATTTATGCAGTAGGCGGTGGATTGTTAGAGGTATTGGTAAGCCCGATTATTGAGGCGTGTCCGACCGATAATAAAGAGACAGCGATGAGCCTTTTGCATTCGTTTTACTGCTGGGGCTGCACAGGAGTGGTACTTTTGTCTACCATCTTTTTTGCGGTGTTTGGAACGGCGCACTGGAAATGGCTGGCACTTTTCTGGATGCTGCTTCCGGTCGGCAATATGATTTTATTTACGAAAGTGCCAATCTACAGTCTTCAGGAAGAAGGCGAAAAGGGCATGACGATGGGGGAGCTTTTCAAAGAAAAAGTATTCTGGCTTCTTATGATTATGATGGTCTGCGCCGGGGCATCTGAGCAGGCGGTAAGCCAGTGGGCATCCACATTTGCAGAGCTTGGTCTTGGAATTTCAAAGACAATCGGAGATTTGGTCGGACCGATGGCATTTTCCATTTTAATGGGAACGGCAAGGCTGATTTATGGAAAATACGGAGAGCGGTTTGATTTGGATCGTTTTATGAAATACAGCACCCTGTTATGTATCGCGTCGTATCTTTTAATTGCGTTTGTGCCGATACCGGCAGTGGAGCTTATCGGCTGTGCAGTCTGCGGCTTTTCAGTTGGAATTATGTGGCCGGGAACGTTCAGCAAAGCATCTGCGTCCTTACGCCGTGGCGGAACGGTATTATTTGCATTACTTGCACTTGCCGGTGACCTTGGCTGCTCGGGCGGTCCGACACTTGTCGGCTTTGTTTCCAGTGCGGCACAGAATAATTTAAGAGTTGGAATTGGTGTGGCGATTGTTTTTCCGGTGCTTTTATTTGCAGCGCTGGTGGTTATGAGGAGAAAAAAGAGCGCTTGAAAATAACCTGAATAATATTTATCACTGGGGGGCATCGCGTGTACTTTCGCTCGACCGTATGTACGCAAAAGAAATTTTAAATGCATGCTGTCTTTCACAGGCAACGACGGACAAAGATAAATTTTATGTATCGTTGAAATATAATGCATTATCATTAAGGGATTGTTTCTGGATAAAGACGTCGGAAGAACAGACATGGGGAGAGATAAATCTTTTTCAGAACTCATTGCAGAATGGAATTTTTTTATTAAAGGGTGAAATTCCAGGAACAGATGCAGTAAGAAAAGAAGTGGAAGCCAGTCAGATTTTAAAAGAATTCGGATTTGATGTTGTAGATTATGAAAAGGATTTTTTTGATGGAATGACTGTTTCAAAATCGAAATGTTATACGTCGCTGGATTGTAATATTGTTTCAGCGGAAGGTTATATGGAGAACAACAGCATAAATCTTCCATATCAGGTGGTGTATTCAGAGACGGTATCGCAGGAAAGAGTTGCGATAGATGCGATAAGAAAGCGAAACCTTCATTTGAAAAAGATAGATTTTTCAAAATATTATTATGGCGAATATGTAAAAGCAAGGTATGAAAAAATGAAAGAAAAGGTAATGAATGATATTGTTGTTGAATAGCGAAGAATAAGAAAGCCCTAGAGTGACGTTCTAGGACTTTCTATTTATGTCTGCATGGTATAACATTTCTTTATTTATCATTAATATATGTAGTATAAATTATTGAATGTGATAGAGGTTCTCCTTTGACATTTTTTGCAGCGCTGCTTTTTATGATTTTATTTTAACATAGGGTCCCTGATATTATAGGGATTTTTCAGAAAAAAATTAAAAAAGAAAAATAAAACAATTTTCTTGATTATATTTTGTGAGAAAATAAACACCTTGTACGTTGGGAAAATTAAAATACAGAAAGATAATTAATGTTTAC
>CAKRCJ010000165.1 GCA_934307185.1 uncultured Roseburia sp. | reverse complement strand
TTACGAGGCTTATCGTAATGTCATGGGCAATGGAATTTTCGATGCCATCCCTGCATTTTTTATTCGTAGCAGACTCCCAAAAAAAGTCTTTTCAAATCCATAACACAGCCTGACAATGTGGCAGCGTCATTTATTTTCATTAAACTCCGGTTTACCCCTTTCTTTCATTTCTACGCATCATGCGTCCTGCCTTTATTTTTCCAAGAATACCGGACAGATACATTGCAATAACAACAAGCATGCCAAAATCCAGACCAAGACAGCAACCTGTAATAAAATCATAAATATTACCTGGCATATCCAGCCCGGCTATCTCAATGACCGAAAATACAATCATTCCTGCCAGTGCCAGAATTGTCATCCAAAATAATCTCATCTTCATCTTTTTATTTATCATTTCTGCATAATCTGATAATTTTAATGCTGTTTCTTTTACTTCTTCTTTCATATTCCCGCTTTTCCTTTCTCCATCAATAATTTCAGGGATACTTACGTCATAAAATTCTGCCAATTCTACTAATGTACTTATATCCGGCATATTAGAACCAGTCTCCCAACGTGATACTGTCCTCCCGGAAACATTTAACTGTTCTGCTAACTGTTCCTGCGTAAGACTTTTTTCTTTCCGAAGCTCTTTCAAAAAGCTTCCAACCTTTTGCTGTTCCATTTGTTTCTCCTTTCATTGACAGATTAATTTATTTTGTCCATACAAAAACACGACATAAAGCGGGAAAATGCTTGTTTTTGCAGCTGGACATGCTTGTCTAATGCCTTTTCCACGTTCCAAATGCGTTGCAAACGAAAATTGGAGTTTAGGTAACATCTACCGCAGATTTTCGGACTGCATTTTATTACTTGTATTCCGTCGAAAAAGAAACCGTCCTACCATTAGGTTTCCCTGCGCTAAGCATTCCGGAAATCTGCTAATTTACATTATCTAAAGCCGGATGAAAGTGTTTTTCAGAAAGCTTTTATCTAAACATAACATACAATCGAAAGCGAAGTTTATTGATAAATGACTTAGCTAGCATTTTAAACTATGTTATATTATCTAGTCGAAAAGTCTGAGAAAATCAGCTACCACATTGCTATCTATCGAGTTGGATTTAAAAAGACTTTTAGAAAATCTGATTGGAACAAAAACCACAGGGCGGACAGAAAATTCCTCTGCCCAATGGAGATAAGACTCTAAGAAACGTGGAAGCCACTGGTTCCACGTTTCTTGCTTTTTGAGGCTTATCGGAATGTTCTGGGCAACGGAATTCTTCTGTCCGCCCTGCGATTTTTGTTCTTCACAGATAAAAATAAAGTCTTTTCAAATCCATAACACAACCTATAATGTGGCAGCGTCATTTTAGCAAAACATTAGCCTTTATTTTAAACAACTATAATGTAACTAAGCAGATATACATTAAGCTTCGGTTTTATTTTACTATAAGAGATTTTCCCGTCATTTCAGCCGGCTGCTCCATTCCCATTAACTCAATAAGTGTAGGAATAATGTCTGCCAGGCAGCCATTCTCTCTTAATTTATAAGAAGGGTCTGCATTTACTAAAATGAATGGTACCGGGTTTGTTGTATGAGCAGTAAATGGTGCGCCTGTCTCATAATCAACAAGCTGTTCTGCATTACCGTGGTCTGCACAGATAAACATCTGTCCATCTACTTCTTTTAATGCTTCTACTGCTTTTCCAACACAGGAGTCTACTGTCTCTACTGCTTTGATTGCAGCGTCTACAATACCGGTATGTCCAACCATATCCGGGTTTGCAAAGTTAATAACGATAACATCATATTTTTCAGAGCGGATTGCTTCACATAATTTATCGCATACTTCCGGTGCACTCATTTCCGGCTGTAAATCATAAGTTGCTACCTTTGGAGATTTTACTAAAATTCTGTCCTCACCCTCGTTTGGCTCCTCTACACCACCATTGAAGAAGAAAGTAACATGCGCATATTTTTCTGTCTCTGCAATTCTTGCCTGTTTCTTTCCGTGAGCAGCAAGATATTCTCCAAATGTATTTTTTAATTCTACTTTCTTAAATGCAACCTCTTTGTTTGGAATAGTTGCGTCATATTCAGTAAAGCAGATGTAGGTAACTTTCTTTCTCTCACCTCTGTCAAAGCCGTCAAACTCATCCATGCAGAATGCTCTTGTAATTTCGCGGGCACGGTCCGGGCGGAAGTTAAAGAAAATAACTGTATCGTTATCTTTGATTGTTGCAACTGGTTTTCCATTCTCTGTAATTGCAGTTGGAACAAAGAACTCATCTGTCACATCTTTTGCATAAGAAGCTTCCATTGCTGCTACCGCGCTCTCTGCCTGCTCTCCCTCGCCTTTGGTAAGGACATTGTATGCTTTCTCTACACGATCCCATCTGTTGTCACGGTCCATCGCATAGTAACGTCCGGAAATAGATGCAATTTTACCAACACCAAGCTCTGCCATTTTTGCTTCTAAGTCTTCAATAAAGCCTTTTCCGGAAGTTGGTGCCGTATCACGTCCATCTAAGAAACAGTGAACATATACATTTTTAATGCCCTCTCTTTTTGCAAGCTCTAACAACCCATATACATGTGTAATATGGCTGTGAACGCCGCCTTCAGAAAGAAGTCCGTATAAATGCAAGTCAGAATTATTCTTCTTTACATTCTCCATTCCGTCTAATAAAGCCTGGTTTTTGAAGAAATCACCATCGTTGATTTCTTTTGTAATTCTTGTAAGCTCCTGATATACAATTCTTCCGGCACCCATATTCATATGACCAACCTCAGAGTTACCCATCTGACCATCCGGAAGTCCTACCGCAAGACCACTTGCATTTCCTTTCACAAATGGATATTCTTTCATCAGTTTATCCATAACTGGTGTATTTGCCAATGCAACAGCGTTTCCGTCTGTTCTGTCATTTAATCCATATCCGTCTAAAATCATTAATACAGTAGGTTTCTTACTCATATTCTTTTCCTCTCTTTTTATATACTTTCAGGCCTTCATAAAATATGCTTCCATGAAAAATGTGCCTGTGTTTTATCTATAGAAAGATGCGATAATGTTCTTCCATCATCGTCCTCTATTTTCTTATTAAAAAACTCTTTTATTCCATCAAATTTCCAACAATATCAATATCATTTCCATTGTTATCTGTCAAACCGATAATGTCTGTTGTGCATTTATCTGAGTCATATACTATCTTTTCCAAAGGATAGTCTTCTGACTTTTTATCGTAAAGATATCCATCCGCATCAATTCCAATATTCGAAGATATTGCCCCGACATATTGATAAAACTGTTCTATCTCATCTGACTCAGTCAGTAAGCGGGTAGTCAGATTTTCCTGAATACACGGAACAAATGCAAGCCTGATATTTCCGTCTTCCGAAATGACAACTTCCGCTAATGTTGTAAACAATGTTCCTGTTGAAAACCAGAAGTTACCAAGGCTGTATGCGACCGGTGTATTCTCAATAAACGTAACTCCCTGCAATCTGTGCGGATGTCCGCCAATAATCACATCTGTGCCTGCTCTTGCAAGGCTTTCTGCCAAATCTCTCTCTGAGGAGTCCGGATATAAGTTTCCTTCTGTTCCCCAATGAAGTTCTGTAATCACATAGTCACTTTTTTTTGCAGCTTCTTTTACAATATTTAAAAGATATTCTGTATCAGATGTCTTTAAAACTCCGGCGGTTGTAGCAGTTGCCTGTTTTGTGTACTGCATGGAACGCTCTATTTCCGTCGCTGAAACATACGCTATTTTTCTTCCGTTAATAACAAAATATAAAACCTTTGATGCCTCATCTAAATTTCTTCCGGCACCGGAATATAAAATTCCTTCCTTTTCTATATTCTCAAGTGTTGATAAAAATCCATCTTCTCCAAAATCATACACATGGTTATTCGCCAATGTAACAACATCTGTTCCAAATGTTTTTAACAATCCGATTGTATCTGGATTTGCACGGAATGTATAGGTTTTTCCCGGAAGCGCCTGTGCTTTCTCTTCCTCCTGATATGTGAATTCATTATTCATAATCATAACATCCACATTCTGCATCTTAGCAAGCAATTCACTGGAAAAACAATCTGAAATTCCATTTTTCTGTCTGTTCATATATTCCGTTGTACACCAGTCCTCTGCCAGATTAATGTCACCCGTAAATCCAAGTACTGTCTGTTTGGAGTCTGACGCATCTTTCCAATATACATTTTCTAACTCTGATGGTTTATACCCACTGTCCTTGCAATACAAAAGCCAGAGTACATGTATGGAGTCGCCCGTCTCTTTATACCAGATATCATCACTATCTGCGCCATCTAATAAATCACTTGCAATATTAATGATTGTATCCATACCATAGTTTGCATACATCCACATTAAAAATGTATCATCTATCGGATATCCGGCAAGCATCTCACCTGATACATTATCTAAAATTACCGAAAATGTATCCGTCAAATCAACAATATCTCTTTTGGGTACATCCTTTTTTTCCTCTGATGTATCTTTTTTGATAGAACTACTTTGTTCTGACACTGTCTGGCTGTTATCCGCTCCTGTAGTTTTCAAACTGCTTCCATAACTTATAACCCATAAAAATATCGCGAATACAATTACTGCAAGTGCATATTTTCTTCTTCTGCACTTTTCTGACATATAACTTTCTCCGTTGTAAATTTTCCTTTTCTTTCCGTATGAATTATAGCTTATTTTGTCTATACGGTCAACCAAGGAAAATGCCTTATTTTTCAAGGAAAAAGAGAGCTCCACTGTCATTTCTGACAATAAAACTCTCTTATCCCATCTGTCATATCAGAACATGACAAAAGCTATTATTTGTAATTTACAATCTTTCCAAAATCAGCTTTTAAGGAAGCTCCACCGACTAATCCTCCGTCAATGTCAGGCTGTGCAAATAACTCTGCTGCATTACCTGCATTTACAGAACCACCGTACTGGATACGAACTGCTTCAGCTGTATCTGTTCCGTAAACTTCTGCGATGCATTCACGGATAGCTTTACATACTTCTTCTGCCTGCTCTGTTGTAGCTGTCTTACCTGTTCCAATTGCCCAGATTGGTTCATAAGCGATTACCATAGAAGCAACCTGCTCTGCTGTTACGTCTTTTAAATCAGATTTAATCTGTAAACGAATCCAGTCAAGAGTAATTCCCATTTCTCTCTGCTCTAATGTCTCACCGCAGCAAAGAATTGGTGTAAGTCCTTTTTCGAAAGCTTTTTTTACTTTCTTATTTAATAAAGCATCATCCTCTTTGAAGTAATCACGTCTCTCAGAATGTCCTAATACAACGTATTTTACGCCTGCATCTACTAACATTTCTGCGGAAATTTCTCCGGTATATGCACCTTTCTCCTCGAAGTACATATTTTCAGCTCCAACTGCTACGTTGGTTCCTTTTACTGCTTCTACAACTGGTACGATGTCGATTGCAGGTACACAGTAAACAACTTCTACGTCATCACTTACTACGAGTGGTTTTAACTCTTCTACTAATTTTACAGCCTGGCTTGGAGTCATGTTCATTTTCCAGTTTCCGGCTACGATTTT
>CAKRCJ010000164.1 GCA_934307185.1 uncultured Roseburia sp. | reverse complement strand
GGTCTGTCTGCTCTCCACACGCTTCCCATCTGCAAAGCCTTAAACGGCGAAGGCAGATTGTTGGCATTATTGGAATAATAGCGAACCAACGGTACGGTCAAATCGTAACGCATACCAAAATCCACTAAATCTGTCTCGTCTTTTGCCTCAGCGATTTTTAACTTTTCGCCACGCTTCATTACTTTGAAAATTAACTTTTCATTCTCTCCACCCTGTTTGCTGCTTAAGTTCGCAATGTTCTCCATGCATGGGGTTTCAATCTGTGTAAATCCGAAATTCCGGTAAGTTTCCTTAATTACCTGCTGCACATAATCGCGGATTTGCATTTCCTCTGGTAAAATATCTTTCATGCCGTTTACCGGCTTTTTGCTTAATGCCATGAAAATTCCTCCATTTTATCTTCGACAGCTTCTCTGCTGCTGTTATTCTTCGTCTTTGTCTATTATACGTTTCATGACAGTTTGTGTCAAAGTATTTTGCTGTCATTTCATTTTTCCTGACAAAAAAAAGGTATCCGACACACTTTTCTGCTGCCGGATACCCTTTCGCTTTTTTTCTTTTTTCTACTGTTTCTCAACGGAAAGAACCGTTCCGTTAAATGCATCTACCTCGGAAACTTCGCCGGTATAAGTAACCTTTACATTATCTCCGACTGCCACATTCTCAAGTCCCTGTGGCTTTTCATCGAAGCTGAACTCATATTCTGCTCCATTTTCATCTGCTACAATGAACATAAAGTCTTTTATTTCCTCAACAGTGCCGGTCAGTGTTTGACTCTGTTTTTCTTCTGCAGACGCATCTGACTGCTGCACCTCAGACTGTACGTTACTCTGTTCTGCATTTGCGTTATCTGCCGCCTTCTGCCCGCAACCTGCTGCCAGAGATAATGTTAATAAACCTGCTAGTAATACTGCGTATGTTTTCTTTTTCATGATAAATTTCTCCTTTTTCCTGCTTTTTCTGAACAGATAATTGCGAAACTCATAGAAATTGTAAATTTTTCACAATGATGGAACAGCGGAATTTGAGTTTCGCAATTACCTATGCTTTTTCTGAACAGCTCAAAGAATATCATATATTTTTTAAAATTCTTTTAAGATTTTATTATTTTTATAGGTTAATTTTGAGAATAACAAACAAGTACACTTAAGCCTTTTCCGCTCTCATTTTCCCTGGAACATGAAAAGAATAGACATCTTTATACCGGTACACACTTAAAATTATTCCCATGAGCATGTAACATACAAAAAGATAACTTCCTCCCTGTGAAAAAAACGGAAGAAATGTCTGCGAAACCGGAAGAATTCCAAAATTCTCCAGTAAATTAATCAGAAGGTTTACCCCGATAATCAGCCCGCTGCCAAATCCCATCATCAGCCCAAGTTGGTTTTTCTGCCGGAAAACTGCCGGAAAAATGGAAAACATCAATAATGCAAGCACTGCGCACACCCCGATACATGCAAGATATCCGTAAGTTCCCGTCAGATATGCAAGAATAAAACTACTCTTGCAGTCTGGTAATATTCCTTCTATCTCACCAACTCCATTTCCAAGAAAAATACCTCCTGTAAAGCACTGCCTTAAAGTCTGTGAAATATAACTTGGTTCCTCTGAAAAGAACTGCCTTATCCGGTCGAACTGATAAGGTGCTCTTATGATTGCAAAAAGAAGCAATACCGGAAGCAGTACGACAGAAATTCCAGAAACAATCAACACCTTTTTCTTTGAAACATGAAACCAGCCCTTTGCCACTGCAAGGATAAGAATACCTGCCATGCACACGGACAATATCAAAACGAAGGTAAGGCTTGGAAGATAAAATGCCGTAAGAACCGGCGGCACTGCCCATAAAACAGCTTTTAACAATCCTTTATATCCCGTTCCATAATAGGAATAAAGAACTGCGCCATACACCGGAACATAGAGCATAAGCACTGCACATATGGAAATTTCCATTCCACCCGGCAGGCTTACCGACCGGATGGCTCCGCCTGCCACAGTTCCATAAAAAAGGGAAAAAAGACCAAATACCACCAATCCAGATGCTATGATTTTCGAGGCTGCCGCAATCCTTGTGTAATCTAAATGACAGACCAGTAACATTACACAAAATCCGGCAATCATGTGCACACAGGATCCGCTGCTTTCTCCGGCCTGCCATTGAAAGAAAAGCGCTGCAAGAAAAATCACAGTCATCAATAAAATCATCTGCCAGGCTGCCTTTGGTCTGTGTATCTTATCTAATGAAATACCGGTTGAAACAGGGTCTCCCATATCACACACTGCCGCCTTTTCTGCTTCTTCTGCTGTCATGCCTGTTTCCATATAATCTTCCTTCTGGTCGCAGATATGGCTTTCTAATTCTTCCCGGATTGCCACATGTGCCTTCTTACAGCGTATCTGGTCTAAAACCTGTCTTAAATAATCTTCCATCTGTCACACCTCCATCGCGAGGACATTTACCACTGCCGTCTGATATTCCTGCCATTCTTCTTTTTTCTTTTGTAACAAATGTTTTCCTTCTCTTGTAATGCTGTAGTATTTGCGGACTTTTCCGGCATACTCTTTCTCATACACGGTGAGAAGTCCTTTTTCCTCTAATCCATGTAAAAGTGGGTATAGCGTTCCCGCTTTCAGTTCAAATACATTCTCTGACTTCTGCCGCAGGGTATCAATCATTTCATAACCATACATATCCTTCTCTGACAAAAGTTTTAAAATTAACATTGTCATGCTTCCTGAAACCAGTGACCTGTCTACTGCCATCTTCTTTTCCTCCTTTTTTCTTATAACCGGCTATAGGTAATTGCGAAATTATATAGATTATCTATATATCGTCTACCTATATAATAGACAGTACCTTCTCTTTTGTCAATATCTTATTACTTTCCTACATAAATTTAAAAATATTATATATATTAATCAAAATCATCAAAACCATTAATGCAATGAACAGTTTATCCACTGTTTTCTCGTCAATTTTCTTATTAATCGCACGTCCGCAAATTCCTCCGGCAATTCCGCCTGCAACCATCAAAACTAAAACACCAATCTGGAAATCCGGAACACTTCCTGTCACAATCGTGGAAATCAGGCTGGCAATCTGTGAAAAGAAAATAATATACAGTGAATTTTCTGCTGCAATCTTCGTTGACATGGAAAAAAAGAAAAATAAAACAACCAGATTAATCGGACCTCCGCCAATTCCAAGGAAGGAGGACATAATACCGAGAAATACACCAATCAGAATACAGACAAGTGCATTATCCACCTGATAGGTTTTAATTTTTGCCTTGTAAATCGTATAAATTAACGTTCCAAGCGTCACAATAAGAAGGCATAGCGCCTGAATGGCTCCGACTTTGTTCGGGTCACTGCTTAGGGACTTCACATAGGAAAACAGCCACTTCCCGATTAAACCGCCGACTGCCGCACCAATTGCAAGCGGAAAGCCGGTTTTCATCGTGACATGGGACTCCCCGCTGATTTTATTTTTAAATACCGAATAGGTTGTCATGGAAAGTACCGTACAGCCCGACAAAAAGCTGATGGCAGTTACATCCAACACTCCAAAAGAATCCAGAACCGGTTTTATAATCACTCCTCCACCAATTCCACAAATTGCACCGACAATTGATGCGCCAAAACATACCACCAAAAAAACAATATAAATCATTTTCTTTCGCTCCTCCTTTTATTTATCATCAGAAAAAATATGCATTATTTTTTAGATTTTATACTCCCGCAGCCACCACAGCCTGCACACCCTGCTGCCGAATCGGCTACTGCAACACTGTTTTCGTAAATTGTAGTAAGTGCACAGATTGCCTGCGAGGAAATTCCCTGCTCTGTTCCGGTAAAGCCAAGCCCCTCTTCGGTCGTTGCTTTTACATTAATCTGGCTTACATCAATGTTTAATGCCGCTGCAATATTTTTTTCCATCTCTTCAATATAAGGGCGCATTTTCGGCTTCTGTGCAATAATCGTTGCATCGATGTTTTCGACAATGTATCCTTTTTCCTCTATCAGTGCCGCAACATGCTCTAATAGTTTAATGCTTGAAATCCCCTTATACTGCGGGTCTGTATCCGGAAAATGTTTTCCGATATCTCCTAATGCTGCAGCACCAAGCAGTGCATCCATGATAGCATGAAGCAGCACGTCTGCATCTGAATGGCCAAGCAGCCCCAAAGTGTGTGGTATTTTCACCCCGCCGATAATCAAATCCCTGCCTTCAACTAATTTATGAACATCATATCCCATTCCTACTCGCATATTTTTACTCCTTATGTGGTTAAATTGTTTATTAAATTATTTTCATGTGTTTTTACATTTCATCATATCACAACCCTGTTTTTCTTTCAATTGTGAACTTACTTCTTTATTCTATTGTTTTCGCTCTAACTCTCCTCCACCACCCCACGCAGCTCCTTATATTCCTTCGGTGACATACCAAACTCCTTTTTAAAAGCCCGGTAAAAGCTGGAATAATCTTTAAAGCCAAACATGGTATAAACGTCTGTGATACTTGTGTTTCCAAGAATTGCCGCTTTTGATGCCTGCATGCGTTTTTTCAATATATACTGATGCACGGAAAGCCCCATCTGCTCCTTAAAAATATGTGCAATATGGTATTTACTGACAAAAAACTGTCCGGCAAGCTGTTCTAAAGACAAATCTTCCTCAATATGTTCATCTATATAATAAGTAATATTCTGGTAAAGGTTCTGTTCTTCCTTTTCACTTTTCGGATTTTGCTGCTCATACACAATCCGGTTTAGCTGTAACACCAAATCATTCACACAGAGCGAAACCTTCGCGTCTTTTCCGAAGCGTTCTGATTTTATCTCCTCAATAAGCTGAAAAATCCGGTACTGAATGGTATTAAAAGTAATAAGGTCGTTATGAAAAATATATTTCTTTTTCACTAAAACATTCTGCATTAGATAACCATAGGAAGCAGACACTTCCATCAACTGATTACAATATTCCACACTTATCCAGAATACAAACCTGCGGTACGGAATTTCATTTCCATGTACAAGCGCCTTATGCCTTACCCCCGGTGGAATTAACACCATATCTCCATATTTTAACGGATATTTTTCTCCTTCTATTAATATTGAAACATCTCCCTCTAAGAAAAAATAAAATTCATAATAATCGTGGGAATGTACCTTTACTTCTTTTAATGCAGGCTCATTATAATAAAAAATTTCAAAATCACGCGACTGCATATACTGTCTCGTAGAAAACTTTGTCTGAAGATTTTTTGCCATGCGCAGCTCCTCTCTGCTTTTTTAGATATCATACCATTCAACCGCAACTTTTGCAATGTGAACAACAACTCTGTCAATTTTCTTTTTTCCACTTTTGGATATAATAGACTTAACAAAACAAAGCATCCTGCTGCTTTGAAAAAAGCGGCTTAATAAAAACTATTTTTTCTAAGAAAGGAAAAGAAAACTATGGAAATGACATTAAGATGGTATGGTTCCAAATTCGACACTGTAACATTAAAACAGATTCGCCAGATTCCAGGCGTAACAGGCGTTATCACAACTTTATATGATACCGCACCTGGAGATGTATGGAGCA